>JANTGN010000169.1 GCA_024762895.1 Thiotrichales bacterium | reverse complement strand
CGCGTCATATTCGCGCCTACCTCATCCCGCAGCGCGGCGATACCACCTTCCTCGACACCGAACTGCCTGGCAAATTCGTCATCGGCCTCTGGGATGGCGGGTGCTTCTACCTTCTTAACCGAAACGGCAAACTGAGCCGCTTTACCAGCCAGGTCCTTCGCGTGATAGTCATCCGGGAATGTTACATCAAGAGTCTTTTCGTCCCCGGCTTTCAGACCGGCCAACTGTTCTTCCAGGCTCTTGATCAGTCGGCCGGCACCAATCTCGATCGCCATGTTCTCGGCCTTGCCGCCTTCCATCGCTTCACCCTCGATGGAACCATCAAAATCGATCGTGATCTGGTCGCCTTCGGCAGCCGCGCGATCAACCTCGACCCAGGTCTTACGCTGTTTACGCAGGGTCTCGATCATGGTATCGATATCACTTTCGGCCACTTCAGCAGTTGGCTTTTTGATCTCGATACTATCGACGGCGGCAGGTTCAAATTCTGGGTAGACCTCAAAGGTGGCATCATATTCCAGGGGTTCTCCCTGGGTCAGGGTACGGGCCTCTATGCTGGGAGCACCGGCTGGACGCAGTTTTTCCTTGCTGACCGCCTCGTAGAAGCTGGACTGCATGACTTCACCAGCCACTTCGTGGAAAACACCTTCCCCGTAACGTTGCTTCACAACCTTATAAGGGACCTTGCCCGGACGGAAACCGTCAATTTTTACCTTGCCAACCATAGACCGTAGCCTTTTCTCGACCTCCTGATCGACTCGATCGGCTGGTACCTGAACGGTCATTTTTCTTTCCAGACCACTGACGGGTTCCACAGAAACTTGCATTGAGTACTACCTCTTACCCATATCTAGGTATATCTAAAGGATTGATGGTGCGAAAGGAGAGACTCGAACTCTCACGGGTTACCCCACAGGAACCTAAATCCAGCGCGTCTACCAATTCCGCCACTTTCGCAAAGAATCGGCAATTATAAGAGAGATGAGGCCATCATGTAAGCATTTCCACGCATTCTTTATGTCTATTGCCAAAATATGACCCGCTTTAAAATAGCTCCTCACAACCGGCGGGGCGGCCTATCAGATACCCCTGTGCATAACAGAACCCCAGATCACGTACCCGATCCAGCAGCTGGATATGCTCAATCCCTTCCGCTACCAGCGGGAAACCGGCATGCATGATGACCTCGGCCAGCCCCTCGATGACAGTTCTTTGCTGGGAGTTTTCCTCAAGGCCACGAATCAGGGTGATATCAAACTTGACCAGATCCACCGGCATAGAGGCCAGGTAACGTAGAGAGGAATAACCGCTACCAAAATCATCCAGGGCAACGATAAACCCCTTATCCCTCAGTCGATTCAAGACATTCCCGGCCTTGTGCAATTGCCTGATGAGGCTGGTTTCCGTGACTTCGATCTGCAATTTATAACGCCCAATATAGGCCACAAAGGGGTCTAACCATTCCACCACCCGTTCATCGATGATGCTGGGGCCGGATACATTGATAGAGATACCCGTTCCCTCAGGTAGCTTTCCAGACGCCAGGTCTTTATGGATACAGCCGAACACGGCCAGGTCAAATTCCTGCTCCAGGCGTCGACTCTCTACAATCTGAAAAATATCTGCCGGTGAGATTGTGTCGTTGCCGTCTCTAATTCTTACCAGGGCCTCATAGTATTCAACCCGATCATCATTCAGATTAACCACCGGTTGATAATGCATGACCAGATTATCGCCGCTGGTAATGGCCTGATGGACGGCCGCGATGATGCGATTTGACAGCACCGAGCCTGATTCACTGTTCATATCCTGAGTGTAATGCATGATGTGCCGGTTACCAGGACGCTTGGCATGATACATGGCGATGTCGGCCTGCCAATGCAGATTAATCAGGTTGTCCCGATTATCGGATACGGTGGAGGAAATACCCACGCTCACGCGTACGGGTTCATCGATACCATACTGGTAAAAATCATATTGACCAACGTACTCAAGACAACGCTGGGCCAGATGTTCTGCAGCCGCCTGGTCGGCATCCAGGAGTATCAGGACAAATTCATCACCCCCAATTCGGTAGAGGTTATCCCCGGACCGTAAAGACCTCTGTATAGATTCAGATATCGCCTGCAACACAGCATCCCCCACCTGATGCCCATAGGTATCATTCAATGCCTTGAAATGATTGCAGTCAAAAAGAATCATGGATACATTCAGGCGACTACTGGGCAGGCTACTTAGGAGCCCATTCCAGTGCTCATCAAAGGCTCGACGGTTATAACAGCCCGTCAATGAATCATGAAAGGCCAGATCCCATAGTTCCTGGTTTTTCTGATCCAGGTTCTGATGCACCTGGCTCAACCTTAATTGATATTCATTGAGTGATTCACGCACCTCATCCAGTTCTGACAAGATCAGGGGTTGTGACAGGGAGATGTTTCCACCCCGGGATGAATCCTGCAATGAATGGATATGATTAACGAGACGCTGAATGGGCTGTTGCATGAGGCGAGTGGCCGCCCAGTAAAACACGATCGATAAGATCAGCACGCCCAACACTAAAAGTATCAGCGATTTACGCACCACGTTAATGAGTACCTGGAGATCCAGGTTCTGAGGCAGCGAAAACCTGAGATACTGAATGCTCTCCTGAACAGGAATACTCTCACTAAACGCACTCAATTCAAGCGTCTTAGGCTGAATGAAATTGAAAATCTGTTCTCGCAGTAAAGGAAGAAAATCAACCTGCATACCAATATAACCTATCAATCGCCCATCCTCTCCCCCTTCCCTGATGCTGGTAAAAGCAATCAGGTAACCATTTGGGTTCAGCCTGTAGTCCTGATCCATCGACATCGTATATTCAGACAATTGCTGGGGCAGAGCCTGGCCCTCATATTGGGCCAGTATTGAGCCCTGAGGGCCATACAGATCGACATCTTGCAAATGTGCTGGCAACTTAGGATTACTTAATAAGCGATGCTCTTTCCAGTAGGGGTAATAAACGGGATTACCTAGCTGCTGTAATGTTTCATCCCACTCGGAAATTTCTTTCATGCTGCTGGATAAATGATCGGTCAGCACCATGAGCGTATTGGAAAGCTCCTGATGCGCTGCTCTCATTTTTACCAGTTCAAGTTGTTGACTGACCCTCTGAATTGAGTAGTAACTGACCAAGGAGATGATCAGAAAAATAAGAAAGGCCGAAACCAGAAAGAGCATGGAGTAAAACCTGATGCTCCTGGGGCCCCGTAGCCTATTGAATAAAGGCATTTTATCGATATGCCTAGTCACTCGTTATCTCGATAACGAGATCCAGTAGATCAAATTCAAACTGTGTATCGAAGAAGTGACCAGCATCCTTCATGGTTATGACATCCACCTTGGTGGTCTTGAGAGCCTCCCTCCAGGCCTGTCTCATGCGATTATCATTACCACCAATGATTATTGTTGTAGGCAAGGTTAACTTATTTAATGCCGCAATCGTTCGATTCTGAACCCACTCTCGGTACGATAAAAATGCTTCAGGCTCACTGGGATATTTTTTACAAAACGCCAGGTCGTATACAAACAATCCCTGTTTGCCCTGTTTGGCATCACTGAGTGCCCTTTGATAGGACTCGATGGTATTCTGACTGAGTGGATCCTCATGGAAATGAAGCAGGCTTATGAGAATGAGTCTATCTATACGAGGGTCCGTTTTACCTTCCATAGTTGCCAGTAAATGGGTACTCCCTGCACTATGTGCTATTAAGGTGATATTTCTCTTTGTCCTGGCATGAAGCCAGTCGATCCAATCGTTAACCTCTGCCACATCTCCCTGCATCGTATGGGTATGTATCGCTTCACAGGCCAGGCTTTCCTTGCGGTTATTGATATTGAGTGTCAGCGTTGGCACCAGGACCGTATACCCCTCCTCCTTAAGTGAATTTGCCAGTCTGGCCACCGTCGAGAAGTTATGGGTCTGCATGAAGCCATGCAAAATTAGGACAACAGGCTTATCTTTTTCTCCCTCGAAAAAATCCGCCGAGGCTGTCAGGCCGTTGGGCATTGATTTAGTAATGACTTCCGCGGCAGCAGAAAAGGATAGACAAAAGAATATTATGGCGATGATTTCAAGGCGCGCTAATAATTTTTCCACACTCAATCCTTTGTAAAGTAGCAATATTGTGGATATTTATAATATTTATACCAAGAATAGCCCTGAATTAATAAAAATAGAAGCCTGAACAAGGCTAGTGTTATCGGGCGACGTCATTCGCCGAACCCCAGTCACTCCGAGTTCGCTTCGTTGACGGGGATAATACGCCGATCAGTACCCACTTATCATAAGCAACGACTAATAGAGGAAAAACCCGTCGCAGATGAGGCCCAAATTGGACGACAGGATAAGAAAAATGGTGGGCCGCCGGAGACTCGAACTCCGGACCAATTGATTAAGAGTCAACTGCTCTACCAACTGAGCTAGCGGCCCGTATAGTTGTACGCGCTAGGAAAGGCGCTATACGAGTAATGGGGTGGATGATGGGACTCGAACCCACGACAACCGGAATCACAATCCGGGGCTCTACCAACTGAGCTACACCCACCATAATGCGTTGAGCTACTTTTACCTTCCCAGGCGAAGCCATCAGCGCTTCAATATTCCCTGTACCTGGAGGACGCAATAACCTGCAGCAGGTAAATGGCACGCCCGGCAGGATTCGAACCTGCTACCCTCGGCTTAGAAGGCCGATGCTCTATCCAGATGAGCTACGGGCGCAGTGCAAGCTGAAATCCCGCAAAAAAGTGGTCGGGGTAGAGAGATTCGAACTCCCGACATCCTGCTCCCAAAGCAGGCGCGCTACCAGACTGCGCTATACCCCGATTCAGCACTTCTCGCTTTTAGCGAGCCGCGAATCATACGCTGGAGCATGAATATCGTCAATGCCCGACCGGCTATCTAAGGGTTAATTTTACTGCAGATCATGCGATAACTCACCTGCTTGTCCCTGCCCTTACCGACATGCGACAATCCGTCTCGCTCATTCCAACCAGGTATTTCTGATGTCCGCTCAGCTCATTGATGGCAAGTCCATAGCCGCCCAGGTAAGGAACGAGGTCAAAGAGGCCGTATCTAAACGTTTAGCACAGGGTAAGCGTCCACCGGGGCTGGCGGTGATACTCGTTGGCCAGGATCCGGCCTCTGAGGTCTATGTCCGTAATAAACGTCGTGCCTGCGAAGAGTCGGGTATCCTGTCCCGTTCCTACGACCTGCCAGCTAGCACCACCCAGGAAGACCTGCTCAAACTGATTGATGACCTGAATGCCGACCCAGAGATCGATGGCATACTGGTTCAGCTACCCCTGCCAGAGCCTGTCGACCCTGAGATCATCATCGAACGGATACGTCCGGATAAGGACGTGGATGGTTTTCACCCCTATAACATCGGGCGTCTCGCTCTGCGCATACCCGCCCTGCAACCCTGTACTCCCTTTGGCATTATGCGCCTGTTAGACAGTATTGGAGAACCCTTTAAGGGACGCGATGCCGTTATCGTTGGCGCATCAAACATCGTCGGCCGCCCTATGGCCCTGGAACTGATGCTGGCTGGAGCCACCGTCACCATCTGTCATCGATTCACACACAACACGGCCGAACATGTCAGCAGAGCGGATATCGTGGTCGTGGCCGTCGGCAGGCCAGATCTGGTCAAGGGGGCATGGATTAAACCGGGTGCAACCGTTATCGATGTCGGTATTAACCGGCTGGACGATGGAAGCCTGGCTGGTGATGTAGAATTTGAAGCGGCCTCGGAAAGGGCCGGATATATCACACCGGTCCCTGGCGGCGTAGGCCCCATGACCGTTGCTATGTTGA
>JANTGN010000168.1 GCA_024762895.1 Thiotrichales bacterium | reverse complement strand
GGCATGAAACAGGCAGGTATTCAGACTGCCTCGAGCTTTGCTCAGTAGTTTTTTAATATGGGTCGATTTTCCAATACCGTATTCACCCTTGAGCACAATGACATGATCTTCAGTCAGCAGGTAATTGATAATCGCGTTAACCGGCATGTCCAGGGCCGGATCGGAATAGATGTAGGCGTCCGGTGAATTCGAAGCGAAGGGCTGTTGCTTGAGACCGTAGTGCATCAGGGTATCTATGGACAGGATGGCCTCTTCATTTTGTGTCATTTAGGTATCTATGCTCTGGTAGGGGTTGAATATCCGCTTGTGCTCGGATATGGCGTATCGGTCGGTCATTCCTGCAATATAATCCGCAATTGAGCGCGCAGCTCCAGCCTGGTCATCATGGCTTTTTTGCTCCTGGTAGTGGCCCTGGTGTTCGGGTGGAAGCAGACGATAATTTTCCATAAAAGCCTGAAAAAGTTCCTTCACGATACGCTGGGCCTTTGTGGTCATACGGTGAACGCGGTAGTGCAGATAGAGATTTTGCCTAAGGAAACGTTTTAATTCCAGATTTGCGTCACGCATTTCCTGACTGAAGCCGATTAGCGGCTGTCTTTGTTTTCTGACTTCATCTGTGGATTGCGGGAATTGGCTGGCTATCAAATGACGGCTTGAATCAATAAGGTCGGTCACCATGCGATTAATCATGCGCCGAATAATTTCATGGGTTAAGCGACGGTCTTTCAGTTCCGGGTATTGGGACTTCAGCTCCTGATAATGGGTCTCAAAAAACGCAACCTCTCGAATCTGTTCTATTTCCAGAAGGCCTGCCCGGAGGCCGTCATCGATATCGTGGTTGTTATAAGCGATTTCATCGGCAAGGTTGGTGAGCTGTGCCTCCAGCGAGGGCTGATGGCCGTGGGTAAAGCGTTCTCCAAGCATGCCCAGTTGTCTGGCGTTTTGAGGGGAGCAATGTTTGAGGATACCTTCTCGAGTTTCGTAACACAGGTTAAGACCTGGAAACTCGGCATAGCGGCATTCCAGTTGTTCGACTACGCGCAGTGACTGGAGATTGTGCTCAAAGCCGCCATAAGGTTTCATGCAGTTGTTCAGGGCATCCTGGCCAGCATGACCGAATGGAGTGTGGCCTAGATCGTGGGCCAGTGCAATGGCCTCGGTCAGGTCCTCGTTGAGGTTCAGAGTCCTGGCGATGGATCGAGCGATCTGTGCGACCTCGATGGAATGGGTGAGGCGGGTACGAAACAGGTCGCCCTCGTGATTGACGAACACCTGTGTTTTGTATTCAAGACGCCGAAAGGCCGTTGAATGGATGATACGGTCACGATCTCTTTGAAATTCACTACGGTAAGCGGGGCGGTCCTCGGCATGTTGTCTGCCGAGTGAATTCTGATCGTTGACGGCAAATGGGGCCAGGGTCGACAAGGTTAGCGCCGCGGTTGATCGAGGGTATTTAAGAGTGTATTTCGATCGAACTGGTCAGTGACGATAGCCTTACCTATATCCTTCAGGAGTACCAGGCGTAATTGTCCGTCAACGACCTTTTTATCCACGGCCATCAGGTCCATGAATTGTTCAGTGGTGATCTGTTCTGGGGCCTGGGTCGGAAGTTGGGCGCGTTGGATCAGGGTCCTGATACGATCCAGGCCTTCCTGCTCAATCCAGCCCAGCCTATGGGAAAGCTCTGCCGCCATGACCATGCCACAGGCAACCGCTTCTCCGTGCAGCCATACTCCGTAGCCCATACCGGTCTCAATGGCGTGACCGAAGGTATGTCCAAGATTGAGCAGGGCGCGTTGTCCCTTTTCTCTTTCATCGGCAGCCACTATATCGGCCTTGTCCTTGCAGGAGCGGGCAATGGCATACTTCAGGGCCTCGGCATCTCTGGACAGGAGTTTGTCCATGTTTTGTTCCAGCCAGGCAAAAAAATCGGCATCTCCCAGGATGCCATACTTGATGACCTCGGCAATACCGGCGCTGAGTTCACGATCCGGTAGGGTGGATAAGGTATCGATGTCGATGATAACGGCCTGAGGCTGATAAAAGGCCCCAATCATGTTCTTGCCCAGAGGGTGATTGACACCCGTTTTACCCCCGACCGAGGAGTCTACCTGGGATAGCAAGGTTGTGGGTATCTGAATAAAAGGTATGCCACGCTGATAACTGGCGGCGGCATATCCGGTGATATCACCAATGACGCCACCGCCCAGGGCTATCAATGTAGTGTTACGATCGAAGCGGTGCTGGAGCAGTTGAGTGTAAATCTGATTCAGGCTATCTAGGGTTTTATAGGCCTCACCATCCGGCAGTATAATGGCTTCATGTTTGAGTCCCTCTAGGGCCGATTGCACCCGTTCCAGATACAGTGGGGCGACGGTGGTGTTGCTGATGATCACAGCCGACTTGCCCTGAATGTGCTGCCTGATAAGGCTGGGGTCATTCAGAAGATTATTGGATATATAGATGGGGTAGCTGCGATCCCCAAGTGCTACGGTCAAGGTGTTCATAGCACGCATAGTAGCGAATCAGGCTGACTGGGTGAAGTCATTATGTGTTTAAGTTGCCTGGCGAATGAGCTGAATAATCTGCCGGATGGTGTGCTTGTCTGTATCGATGACCAGGTCCGCTATCTCACGATAGAGCGGGTCACGGTTTCTAAATAATTCCTCAAGGCGGGCTTTTGGGTTTTCAGTTTGTAGCAGGGGGCGGTTTTTATCGTGGGCCGTGCGTTGTAATTGTAGTGAGACCGGGGTGTGCAGGTAGACGACAAACCCTCGAGCTGCCAGGTGTTGTCGATTTACTGGCCGGATAACAGACCCCCCTCCGGTTGCCAGGACAATGTTCTGTCGTTTGCTGAGTTCATCAATGATGTCTTCTTCTCGGCCTCGAAAACCATTCTCGCCTTCGTATTCAAAGATGGTGGGTATATCGACGCCTGTGCGTTCTTCAATGACGCGATCGCTGTCGATAAATTCTCGGGAAAGGGCCTGAGCCAGTTGACGACCGATGGTCGTTTTACCTGCCCCCATGGGGCCTATGAGGAAGATGTTCTGTTTACTGTGCATAAAAAAAGGGTGCGGCAAAAGCCGCACCCTTGCAAGTCCTCTTATTGATTGAGGCTCATGGACTGTTGTAGAAGTTTAGGTGTCAGGAAGATCAAAAGCTCTGCCTTATCATCCCGGTTCTTGTCGGTACGGAAGAGGCGGCCCATGACTGGCAGGTCACCAAAGAAGGGTACCTTCTCTGATGATTTCTCTGTGGTCTGTTCAAAGATACCACCCAGTACAACGGTTTGTCCGTTATCAACCAGGACCTGGGTCTCGACCGAGTTGGTATCGATACTGGGCACGCCCGCGAAGATTTCACCGACACTATCCTTATTAACCTTGATATCCATGCTGATGCGATCATCCGGAGTGATCTGAGGTGTTACTTCCAGGCTAAGCACGGCCTTTTTGAAGGATACGCTGGTCGCACCACTGGAGGTTGCCTGCTGGTAAGGAATATCCGTACCGGTCTCGATCAAGGCAGTATTTTGATTAGAGGTGATCACACGTGGATTGGATACCGTTTCAATGCGACTTTCCACCTCTGCTGCGGAGAGTTCAAGGTTCAGCATCAGATCCAGTGGCAGCTTGATCAGGGTCAGGCCGATGGAGCCGGCGACGGTGTCAGAAGGGAGATTGACATTGTAGGCATCCTCAAGAATTAAGGTTTCTCCATTGACCAGCTGTCTTGTAGCTTCAGTGGTACCCGATACGAAGCTGCCTCTTCCACTGTCGGTATTGACATTCTGAGAGGTGATGCCGAAGCGCACGCCGAGTTCCTTGGTATAGCTGTCATCGGCCTCAACGATACGGGATTCGATCAGGACCTGACGGACCGCGATATCCAGGCGATTGATGAGTTCACGAATCTCGGCCAGTTTTTCATCCGTATCCTGGATCAGGAGCAGATTGGTGCGTTCGTCAATAGTGACGCTACCACGCTCGCTCAACAGGCTGCTCTCAGAAGACTTGAGCAGGGCGGCAATATCACCGGCATTGGCATAATTAATGGCGACATACTCGGTGCGTAGGGGTGCCAGCTCTTCAATTTGCTTATTGGCCTCGAGTTCCAGTTTCTCGCGAGCGGCAATCTCTTCCGTGGGGGCGATCAGGAGTACATTACCGGTCTGACGTTTACCCAGCCCCTTGGTCTTGAGGATGATATCCAGTGCCTGGTCCCAGGGGACGTTCTTAAGGCGTAGGGTGAGATTACCAGAGACGCTGTCACTGACGACGACATTCAGGTTGGTGAAATCAGCAATTAACTGCAGGACCGAGCGGACTTCGATGTCCTGGAAGTTCAGTGAGAGACGCTCACCGGAAAACTCCTCTTCTTTGCGCTTTTCTATTACTTCCGGAGTGAGGGGTTTGATTTCCAGGGTGTAGACATCATCAGACTGATAGGCCAGTTGGTCCCAGTCGCCAGTGGGTGTGACGGCGATGCGAATGTCATTGCCGATCTTAAAGGTATCGATAGTCTGTACAGGAGTGGCAAAATCGGTAACGTCCATGCGACGTTGCAGTTTTTCTGCAATGTCGGTACCGGCGATATCGATGATGACCTTATCTCCCTGCTGCATGATATCGACTGGGACTTTTGGGTCGGAAAGTTTGAGGCTAATGCGTGCCTCACCCTCGCTACCACGGCGGAAATCGATGTCCTCGATGGCGAAGGCTGTTGATGTTGCGGGGGCGGTCTGTTCAACGATCTTTCGCTTAATGCTGGCAGGTGCTGCTCCAGCGGTTGGGCTTCCTTCTCCGCCCAGAGTCACGATCACGTTGTTACCAGAGATATTGCTATTATAAGAGACCATATTGCTCAGGTTGAATACCACGCGGGTACGATTATTGGCTTCGGCCGTCGTCACGGAGCGTGTGGCACCTATACCCACCTGTGTGTTACGTACCTTCAGTGCGTTCTGGGTATCCTTAAAATCCATTGCGATACGCGCGGGATCATCAATAGTAAAACTCAGGGGTTCAGATGGCGTACTGCTAAAACTCAGCGTGACCTGGACCCTGTCCCCGGTGAGTTTGGAGTAGCTGATGTCTTTCAGCTGGTTGGTCTGGGCCATGGCCGATCCGGCGACCAGAGACAGGCAAAGCATGATTGCAAATCTTCCTTTGCGCAGGATTCGGTTTCCCATTATTGGTTGTTTAATCATATTCCTAACCATGGTTGTCGCCTCTTGTTCACTCACTGAGTGCCACTGTGTTTTTACGTTTTTTGAAACCACCGAAACCGTCGGGAACGATTTCTTCAAGTTCAATCTCAGTCTCTGAAATACGGATGATCTGACCGTAATTCTGCCCCATGTAATTACCCTTGCGGACCCGCTGGATCGTGCCATCTGGACCCTTCACCAGACCCCAGTTAATTCCTTCCTGTTCCATGGTGCCGACGAAGGACAGGGTATCCAGTGGGAAGCTTTCCAGAAATTCAGGTATACGCTTTGTGTCGATGGTGATCGATGAGGAGGACTTAGGCTTGTCGGGTTTTGCGGCGATAGCCGATTCGTCAAAAGGGCTCCGTTCATGACCTGGGTATTCAAAGACCTCGTAGGCCTTCATCTTGGGTATGGGCTCGATAGGACGGCCCTTTTTCGCCATAGTGACCTTAACGTATTCCTCTAGATCAGCCATATCACTGCCACAGGCGCTTAATGCCATGGCGCTGACTATAATCATGCTGCTGTAGGCGACCCTTGGAAGTAGTTTTGGCAAGGGGCGAATGCGGTTGTTGGTTTCGAGTTTAGCCATCTTCGACCCTTTATTTGTCCTCAAGATATCGATATGTCTTTGCGGTGGCCTTCATATTGATCTTGTTGCC
>JANTGN010000167.1 GCA_024762895.1 Thiotrichales bacterium | reverse complement strand
ACCGCCCACCCCAGGTAATCCTGCATCAGGGACTCTGCATTGGAGGCCTCGCGCACATCCCCGTTACGGGCATGCAGTTTGACGCCGTTGCCATTGCCCTCGATATGTAGCTGTAGTCGGTTGAGGGCATCATAAAAGCGCAGGTCATAAGACTCGTCCTGCTGGCGCCAGTGCAATAGGCCCTGCCCCCCCTCCTCGGCATAGCGGATGGCCACCCGCCCCTGCATCAACCAGCGCTCCTGGGCAGCGACCTGTTGCTGGTGCCGCAACCAGTCCTCACCATCGACGGTACGCAGGGGGGTTGATTCACAGGCCGCCAGACCTGCAATCAGGAACAGCAGAATCAGGCGCCTCACTGATCGATACGCCTGATCAGGCCCTTTAACTTCTGACTTTCGGGAAATTTCTTCAGGGCCTCCTGCAACAGATCCAGTGCCTCCTGCCGATTACCCCGCACCCACATGACCTCGCCCAGGTGACTCGCAATCTCATCATCATCGAGCAGGGCGTTGGCCTTTCTCAGATAGCGCTCGGCAGCATCGAGGTTACCCAGGCGGAACTGGACCCAGCCCATGCTATCGATCACGGCCGGATCATTCGGACGCTCCTTGAGGGCCATTTGTATATATTGAAGCGCCTCCTGGTAGCGATCGGTACGATCGGCCAGGGTGTAGCCCAGTGCATTTAATGCCGTGGCATTGCCGGGATCCTGATCCAGTATCTGGCGCAGGTCTTTTTCCATCAGGTCGATACGGTCCATCTTCTCGTACAACATGGCCCGCGCATAAATCAGATCGATATGACCGGGATAGTTATCCAGCGCGCGGTTATAGAGCCTGAGACCATCATCATAGGCCTTCGCCTCTTCCAGCAGGCTGCCCTCCATCAGGAAGAGATCGATCTGCTGTTCGGCATTGTCCAGTTCCAGTCGCATGCGTGCCAGGTGCTCCCTGGCCTTATCCATATGTCCCAGTTTGGCCAGCATGACGGCGATACGGAGCTGGGCCTCGATGACATACTGCCCTTCACTGACTCGGATATACCAACCGATTGCATCCTGATACAGGCCACGATTCTCTGCAATTCGTCCCAGATAAAAACTGGAATCAACGACGTGCTTGCCCAGTTTCAGCACCCTTTGCAGATAGGTCGTTGCATCATCATAGTGCTGGATCTCGATATTCAACAGACCCAGGGTATAGAGTAAATCAGCATTTTCAGGCTGTTTGCTGGCGACATATTCAAACTGCTTTCGCGCCCCTTCATAACGCTTTGCCTTGACCAGCATCTGCGCATAGGCCAGGCGAAGGTCGGTGTCATCCGGCCTGGCCTGGATCATCAGTGCCACATCATCGAGGGCACGATCACTCTCACCGAGCTCCATCCAGGCCTGGTTCCTCAGCAGACGTGCCTGATGCTCATCGGGCAGGATTTCCAGTGCCCGAGTGGCCGCATTCAAAGCCCTCGGATAGTCCTTGAATTTATAGGCCAGGGCGGCATAGGTGTACTGAGCCGTGAAATTATCTGGCTGATCAGCGACCAGGCGCTCCATTACGGCCAGGGCGTTCTGGGGTGGAATTTCCTGTGCAAGCAACGAACCCGCCAGTGCAAATCCTCCCCCCGAGTGACCCTCTGTTTCCTCGATTAAGCCCTGAAAATAGGCTACGGATTCATCGATATTGCCCAGTCGCGCATTCAGGGTTGCAAGGATCTGACGCACCTCCTGATTATCCGGCGACAGTGATTCCCAACGCTTGGCTGCTCTCAGGGCCTGATCATATTGACGCCCATAGAGTGCGATATGGGTAGCGCGGGCCGCCACCTGTGGATCATTCGTCTCAAAGGCGGCATCGGCATAGGCACCCGATGCCGTGTCCAGGGCCCCCAGACGTCCGGCCATCTCACCCACCAGGATCCGGTATAAAACATCACTTTCATCAGGCTGATCCACACTCACGGCCTGTCGTTCAACCGATACTTCCACCGGCTGAACCGTGACCTGCTGCGACGCACAGGAGGCCAGAAAAACACTACACAGCACTAAGCAATAACGAAACGACATAGACCTCATGATCTCTGTAATCCTGGAGATTTCGTAACTATAACCCAATATACACCTTAGCGTTGACAAGCCGGATGGCCATCAGTTCATCTGCATGATATCCCCGGGGATTACTTGTATTCGCTGGTTGCATAGATCAAAATTCCGCGTTTGCCCGATCAAATCATCATTCATGTCCCTGCTGACCATTGGCATCAATCACAAAACGGCTCCGGTAGCCGTGCGAGAACAGGTGGCGTTTGCGCCAGAACACCTGGATCAGTCGCTGCGTGCCCTGCATAGTCTTCAGGGTGTGAATGAGGCCATTATCCTTTCCACCTGCAACCGCACCGAGCTTTACTGTCGTATATCAGACATCACCTCGGTGGATGAGATTGTGCGCTGGATGGAAGAACACCATGAGTTGCCGGCGGCGGAACTGGATCCGTTTGTCTATACCCACCTGGGAAGAAATAGTATCAAGCATCTTTTACGCGTCGCCTGCGGGCTGGACTCCCTGGTCCTGGGCGAACCCCAGATACTCGGTCAGCTCAAGGCCTCATTCCAGGATGCCCGTCATGCCGGGACCATGGGCCGACAGCTGGGAAGACTCTTCCAGCATGCCTTCTCGGTCGCCAAGCAGGTACGCACCGATACGGCCATTGGTGAAAGCGCCATCTCGGTGGCCTTTGCAGCGGTCAACCTGGCCAAACAGATCTTTGGTGATCTCAGTGGCCAGACCGCGCTGATGATTGGTGCTGGTGAGACCATTGAACTGGCCACCCGCCATCTCCATACCAACCAGATCGGAAAGATTCTGGTTGCAAACCGCAGCCTGGAAAGGGCCGAGAACCTGGCCAGCCAGTTTGATGGTGAAGCCTTTACCCTGCCCGCCCTGGCGGAAAGACTGCACGAGGCCGACATTATCATTTCCTCGACGGCCAGTCCCCTGCCCATACTGGGCAAGGGTGCCGTGGAGCGCGCCTTGAAGCGCCGTAAACATCGTCCCTTTTTCATGGTGGATATAGCTGTACCCCGCGATATTGAACCCGAGGTTGGCGAACTGGATGACGTCTTCCTGTACACGGTAGATGACCTTCAGGAAGTCATCGATGAAAGCCTGAAGTCACGCCGGGAAGCGGCTGAACAGGCCGAAGAGATTATTGATCAGCGTGTCGAGGAGTTCGAAGGCTGGCTGCGTGGACAGGGCGCGGTAGACATGATCACTCAATACCGTAATAAGGCCCAGCAAACCCAGGATGCCGTACTGGAAAAGGCCCTGCGCATGATTGACCAGGGCAAGAGCCCCAATGAGGCCCTGCAATACCTGGCCCATACCCTGACCAATAAACTCACCCATGAACCCACGACCAATCTTAACCTCGCGGCACGTGAAGGCCGCCTGGATATGATTGAAAACGCCCGCGAGCTACTGGGGCTGGACTCTGAATCGAAGACCCCTCTAAAGAAGAAATCGTGAAGTCATCCATACAACATAAACTTGAAGGCATTACCGAACGCTACGAAGAACTGGGCGGCCTGCTATCTGACCCTGAAATTATTAGCGACCAGGATCGCTTTCGTAAATACTCGATGGAGTACAGCCAGATTGAGCCGGTGGTGCAGACCTTTCGCGATTATCAACAGATACTGGACGATCGTGAAACCGCCGAAGAGATGCTCAGGGAGGATGATCCCGATCTCAAGGCGATGGCCCAGGAAGAATTAAGGGATGCCGATGAACGCATGCAGGACCTTGAACTGGATCTGCAAAAGCTGTTGTTACCCGTAGATCCCCATGACCAGAGCAACGTCTTTCTGGAAATCCGAGCTGGAACAGGCGGGGATGAGGCGGCCATCTTTGCCGGTGACCTCTTTCGTATGTATTCCCGTTTCGCCGAACAGGCGGGCTGGAAGGTTGAGGTCATCAACAAGAACGAGGGCGAACACGGCGGCTACAAGGAAATCATCGCCAGACTGGTAGGTAATCGCGTCTATTCAAGACTGAAGTTTGAATCCGGCGCGCATCGTGTACAGCGCGTTCCCGAGACCGAGTCCCAGGGGCGTATCCATACCTCCGCCGCTACCGTCGCGGTCATGCCCGAGGCGGCTGAGGTCGAGGCCCAGGAGATTAACCCCGCTGACCTCAGGGTCGATACCTTCCGTGCCTCGGGCGCCGGTGGTCAGCACGTCAACAAGACCGATTCAGCCATTCGCATTACCCATCTACCCACCGGCGTCGTCGTCGAGTGTCAGGATGAGCGATCACAGCACAAGAACCGTGCCCGCGCCATGTCGGTACTTCAGGCCAAGCTACTGGAGGCCGAGCGTGAAAAACAGGCGACGGAACAGGCCACGACACGCCGCAACCTGGTCGGTAGCGGAGATCGTTCAGAACGTATCCGCACCTATAATTACCCCCAGGGGCGCATCACGGATCATCGCATTAACCTGACCCTTTACAAACTTGACGAGGTCATGCAGGGGAATTTAAATCTTATCATTGACCCCCTGATTGCAGAATATCAGGCTGACCAGCTAGCCGCGCTGTCTGAAGAGGAATGACACCGACAATACAAACATTACTGGCCGATGCCAGAAAACGTCTGGAAGAGACCTGCGATAGTCCTCAACTGGATGCCGAGCTCCTACTGGCCCATGTGATTGGCAAGGACCGCAGTTACTTCTATACCTGGCCGGAACACGCTCCTCAAAGACGCCTCGTCCTGCACTACGAAGACCTGCTTCAACGACGGCTTCGAGGCGAACCCGTGGCCCATATCCTGGGTGAACGAGAATTCTGGTCTCTACGCCTAATGGTCACTGCAGATACCCTGATACCCCGGCCCGAGACCGAATTACTGGTGGAACTGGCCCTCGAGCTGATTGAGAAGCATCAACCACCTGCCAGCATCCTCGACCTGGGCACCGGCAGTGGGGCCCTGGCCCTCGCTCTGGCCCTGGAACTACCCAATACCCAGATTACCGCTACCGATCTCTCTGAAGCAGCCCTGGAGATAGCCAGAAAAAATGCCCTGCGACATGGCCTGATGAATATCCGTTTTGCCCAGGGCAACTGGTATGCCGCCCTGCAGCAGAACGAGCGCTATGACCTGATTGTCTCCAATCCCCCCTATATCCCGGAACAAGATCCCCATCTGGAGACGGCTGAACTACGATACGAGCCCCACCAGGCCCTGGCCTCCGGCCCGGAGGGGCTGGATGCCATCAATCACATACTGAATGACCTCGATCGGCACCTCAGTCCGGGTGGCTGGTTACTGATTGAGCATGGCTATGATCAGGGCCCGCAGGTACAGACGCTGTTTCGGCGTATCGGCCTGCTCGACGTCCGCTGTCAACAGGACCTGGAAGGCCGAGATCGCATTACCCTGGGTCGCAAAGGCTTCGATTCAGCTTGAAAGTTTGGTAAATCGGTCTAGGATTTAACCTATGGCTGAAGATAATGAGCTGATAAAACACCGCGAAATTGGATTTCGCGGCCCCCACCCCGACAAGGACCAGGCCGGACATGCCATGCTATTACTGGCCGATGCCCAGGGTGTGCTGGAGGTACGTAAGATTTCCAATGTCACCCTCGGCATCTCTTATGATCTTCGTCTGATCCATTTTGCCGCCCTGGAAACCGCCCTGCAGGAAGCCGGCTTTCATCTGGATAACAACCTGATGTATAAGCTGCGTCGTGCCCTGATCACCTATACCGAGGAGATTCAGCGCAACAACCTGGGGCTGGAGCGTACCAGCAATGACCAGCAGTCGACGCAAAAGGTCTTCGCCAACAAGTATCACAAGAAAGACCATGGCTGTCGTGATGACCGTCCACC
>JANTGN010000166.1 GCA_024762895.1 Thiotrichales bacterium | reverse complement strand
CCTGGGCCAGCAGGGAGCGTGTGGCCCTCTGTCGCGTTTCAGCGCGGTAGCGTCTCAGACGAATATCCTGATACTCGGTCTCGATCTCTAACAGGGCAGTATCCGAGAGTTGCCCGAGTTCATGCCGGTCGCGGGCCTTGTCGAGTCGAATATAAGCCACGGCCATGGCCTCGTTTTCTCGTGCAAATTCAGTATCGGCAAGCAGGACCTCGAAATAACGCTGCATAATGCTTAGCCGCAACTGATTCCGTGCCTGGCTGTACAGATGTTGTTTGGCCTGGGCGCTGAGTTCTGCGGCATCAACCCGGTTTCTTGTCTGGCCAAAGTCATAAAGGCGTTTACGTGCGATCAGATGGACCTGGCTGTCATTCTGGTCCTGTGGCGAGATCAGGGGGGGGACTATCCAGCGTGGACTCAATTCCAGGTGTAGTTCGAAATCATCATCGGCGCCGGCATCCAGGCTGTTGGCACGCGCCTGCTCAACTTCGGCCAGGTGCAACATGACTTCCGGGTGTGTGGTATCGGCGAGCTCGAGGGCCTGTTCGAGTACGAGGGGATTGGGAAGTGTCTCAGACTGCGAACAGGCGGGAGCAATTAGTAAGATTAACCAGAGTAAGGGCCAGCGCATACTTACTGTTGACGGGCCTGATCACGTTTTTCACGCTTGTAGCGGCTAAATGATGTGTTTTCATACTGCTTGTTGGCCACGAATTCACCCATCCACAGGAATTCCTCAGGCCCTGAGGTAGCACCAGTGTAACGAAAGACGCGCTTTCCTTTTAGATCAAAGAAGGCGATGACCGGCGTCGCGCGTACGCGGTGTTTCTTGAAGGAAAAATCCTTGGCCTTCATTTCTGTACCATCGAAATCAACGACGGGTACATCCCCTTCAATATCGACACTGAAGATACGGAAATGACTGCGAAAGTAGTCCTGGACCTCGGTCTGATTAAGGACGGTCGTCTTCATGCGATGGCAGAAGGGGCATTCATCCATTTCGAAGAACAGGAGCAATCCGTCTTTTCCCTCGGCCTTGGCGGTTTCCAGCTCTTCCTGGAAGTCACCGAAGGTCTCCTGGAAAAAATATTCCTGTGGATCACGCGTCTGGCCAGACCAGGCGAGAGCAGGTGACAGCAGGGCGATCAGCAATACGGTCTTCAATCTAGTTAGCCACATATACACGGTCCTCTGGGGTGGCCTTTGGCAGTTTTTATTTTTAATGATTATTTGCCGCATGATAGACAAGGTTGCCTGGGCTGCCAAGGGTTAGCGGGGGGATACATTTCTCAGTGTTCAGATTATTAGTCACGGGCCCTTGCAATTACAGGGGTTTACCCCAAAACTAAGACTTTGGTACCAAAAAAATAAGGTGATTCTGTGCCCCTGGGTTTTATTATTCTGACTGGTTTTCTCCTTGAGATATTCGCCCTGGTGGCAGTGGGTGCACAGATTGGTGCCCTGACTACGGTTGCCTGGGTCGTCCTGAGCGCCGTGATAGGCATGAGCATGATGCGTAACGGTGCGCGTAAGGCCATGGTTAGAGAAAGGGCCCAGCCGAAAGCGGGAGAAGAACCCCAGTTGGCGCAGATTCGGGCCTTTGCGGATTCGACCGTCTATATGTTTGGCGGTATCTTGCTCATATTGCCCGGATTTATTACCGATGCCCTGGGCCTCCTTGCCTTAATTCCACCGGTTCGTCAAAAGATGGTGCAGTCATGGACACGAAGTGCCCACTGGCAACATTATGCAACGGGTCGTGGCTACAGCGAATATGATGCGCAGCACGTTATTGAGGCTGAATATCGTCGCATGGATGATTAGCGCCCAGGAAGAGGGTAAAATCCGCTGCTTCTAAAAACTCTCACCCTGGCTGAGGATCATTATGTCTGTTCGAGTGTTGCCCTGGTTTATTATTCTCCTCGCTTTTCTCCTTAACGCGACTGCACAGGCAGCTCCACTGCCGGTGCCTGCCCCTCCGGCCCTTGATGCCAAGAGTTATATCCTGATGGATTTTGACAGTGGTGAGGTCCTGGCTGAAAGAGAACCAGATAATCCCGTGGAGCCTGCCAGTATCACCAAGATGATGACGGCCTACATCCTTTATAGCGAGCTGGAAGCGGGGCACATCGGTATCGATGATGAGGTGACTATCTCTGAAAAGGCCTGGCGCATGCAGGGTTCACGCATGTTTGTCGAGGCCGGTAAAAAGGTCTCTGTAGCCGATTTGCTCAAGGGCATGATCATCCAGTCGGGTAACGATGCAACCGTTGCCCTGGCCGAGCATGTGGCCGGTACCGAGTCGGCCTTCGTGGATATGATGAATGCCACGGCCCAGTCCCTGGGTATGCGTCAGACTAACTATAAGAATGTCACTGGCTGGCCGGCGGAAGGACATACCAGTACCGCGCGAGATATCGCCATACTCGGACGTGCACTGATTCGTGACTTCCCCGAGCACTACAAGCGTTATTCCGAAAAAGAATTTACCTTTAATGATATCTCCCAGTACAACCGGAACAAGTTGTTATGGCGGGATGAAACGGTCGACGGTATCAAGACCGGACATACCGAGTCTGCCGGTTATTGTCTGGTGGCTTCGGCGGAACGAAATGAGATGCGTCTGATCTCGGTTGTTCTGGGTACCAAGAGCGACAAGGCTCGTACCCAGCAGAGCCAGGCCTTGTTGAATTATGGTTTCCGTTTCTTTGAGACCCACAAACTCTATGCGGCGGGTCAAAAGCTGATTGATGCCCGTGCATGGTATGGCGAGAAGGAAGAGGTCGGCCTGGGTCCCAAAGAGGATATCTATATTACCGTGCCACGGGGCCAGTATGACCAGCTCAAGGCCGAGATGGAGGTAGAGACTCAGTTGGAAGCACCTCTGGAAAAAGGCGTGGTACTGGGTGAGGTCCTGGTTTACCTGAATGATGAACTCAAGATTAAAAAGCCCCTGGTGACTCTGGAGGCGATCCCTGAAGGGGGGCTCTGGACCAGGGCGCGTGATTCTGTATTGAAGATGCTGGACTGATCGGTGCAGGTCTATCTGAATGGCGAGTATATGCCTCTGGGGGAGGCCTGCGTTCCGGTACTGGATCGTGGTTTTCTGTTCGGCGACGGTGTGTATGAGGTAATACCTGTTTATGCCGGGCATCCCTTTCGCCTGCAGCAACATCTGGAACGCCTGGGCCGTAGCCTGAAGGAGACGCGTATACCGTCTCCTCATAGTGATGAGGAATGGAAGACCATTTTTCAGGGGCTGATCGATACCTGTCCCGATTCTGATGCGGGAATTTATCTACAGGTGACCCGTGGGGTTGCGGTGCGTGATCATGCCTTTCCGGAATTCGTAAAACCCACCGTATTTGCCATGATCAATCCGATCAAGCCGGTACCCGACGAGATTCTCAGGACTGGTATCAAGGCCGTCGTTCGTGAGGATATACGCTGGGAGCGTTGTGATATCAAATCCATTGCCCTGCTGGGTAATGTGTTGCTGCGCCAGGAAGCGGTAGAGGCCGGGGCCATGGAGACGATTTTATTACGTGATGGCGTGGTCACCGAAGGCGCTGCGAGTAATGTCTTTGTGATCAAGGCCGGGGAGATCGTCACTCCGGCCAAGGATGAGTTGCTACTCGGCGGGGTGACTCGGGACCTGGTGCTTGAGCTAGCGCGACAACATGGGCTGCCCGTGCGTGAGGCCCCGATCAGGGAGTTTTCTCTGCGCTCTGCTGACGAGATTTGGGTGACTTCCTCCACCAAGGAAATCCTGCCGGTGACCAGCCTGGATGGTAAGCCAGTGGGTGAAGGCTGCCCCGGCCCCGTCTGGGAGACCATACGTACCCTCTATGCACAGTGTAAGGAAAAACTTCGCACCGGGCTTGATTCCTGTCAGTAGTTTACGAAAGACTCGGGCAGTCATAGTGACAGCTCGTCTTTATTTACGTACAGACAACCCCATATACCCTTTATGACCGAAGAAAATTCAGAACTGATCGAATTCCCCTGCGCCTTTCCCATCAAGATCATGGGTGTGGCCTCCGAGGAATTTCATATCCGAATCCGCGAGATCGTCCGCAATCATGCACCCGAAACACCGGATACCGCCTTCAAACAGGTTGAAAGCAGGACGGGCAAATATGTATCCATCACCGCTACCATCACGGCAGAAAGTCGCGCGCAGCTCGACAATCTGTATCTTGAAATCACCTCCTGCGACCTGGTGAAGTGGGCACTGTAAAGCCCCTCACCCAGGGGTGTCCCGTTACTGCGGTTCTATGAAGCCCGTCATTATCCGTAACCTGGGCCGGCAACCCTATGAACCCGTCTTTGAGGCCATGAAGGCCTTCACCGAAGACCGCGATGAACACACCGTCGATGAGTTCTGGGTGCTGGAGCATGAGCCCGTTTTTACTCAGGGCCTGAATGGAAAGCCTGAGCATTTGCTCAACCCCGGTGATATTCCCATCGTGCAGGTGGATCGGGGGGGGCAGGTGACCTACCACGGTCCCGGCCAGATTGTCATATATACCCTGATTGATGTTCGACGGCGTTCGATAGGGGTGCGGGCCCTGGTCACGGCCCTGGAGCAGGCCGTCCTGGCATTGTTAAAGGAGTATGGTGTCGATGCCAGCACGCGTAGCGATGCCCCGGGGGTCTATATCGATAACAGGAAGATTGCCGCCCTGGGGCTACGCGTACGTCGAGGCAGTAGCTACCATGGACTCAGTCTGAACTGGGATATGGACCTGACGCCCTTTGATCGTATCAATCCCTGTGGTTATCGGGGGCTGGAGGTCGAGCAGCTGGCGAATCTGGGAATTACGGATGAATTCAATACAATCGCCTGGCGCCTGTGCAGTCATTTGGCCCGTCAACTGGAGTACACTATGCCCGCGAATCAGGGTGACCTGCCAACGGTCAGCGAAATTCCAGCCATTCCAGGTAAGGCATGATGTCGAACAATAAACGCGTCGAGATGGGCGTTAAACAACGTGGTGAGGAGAAGGTCTCACGTATTCCGGTGAAAATCGAGCCTACAGAACGGCCCGAGCGTAAACCTGCATGGATACGCGCCAAGGTCCCGGCCGGGCCTGAGGTCAGCCGACTTAAAAAAGTGCTCAGGGAACGGAACCTGCACACGGTCTGTGAAGAGGCAACCTGTCCCAATCTGGGGGAGTGTTTTGGTCATGGCACCGCGACCTTCATGATCATGGGCGATATCTGCACCCGTCGTTGTCCCTTCTGTGATGTGGCCCATGGGCGTCCCAGGCCCCTGGATGAACAGGAACCAGAGAATCTCGCTCGCACCATTGCCGAAATGAGGCTTAAGTATGTGGTCATTACCTCGGTCGATCGCGACGACCTGCGTGATGGTGGGGCGGCCCATTTCGTTGCCTGTATTCAACAGTCGCGTGAACAGAGCCCAGAACTGAAGATCGAGGTCCTGGTACCAGATTTTCGCGGTCGTATGGACCTGGCGCTGGAGATCTTTCGCCAGGCTCCCCCCGATGTCTTCAACCATAACCTGGAGACTGTTCCGCGTTTATATCAGCAGGCCCGACCCGGCGCGGATTATGCCTGGTCACTGGAGTTGTTGAAACGTTTCAAGCAGGAGCATCCGACAGTCCCAACCAAGTCAGGTCTGATGCTGGGCCTGGGCGAAGAGCTGGATGAGGTGCTGGAGGTAATGAAGGATCTGCGTGCCCATGATTGCGACATGCTGACCCTGGGACAGTACCTGCAACCCAGTAAGCATCATCACCCGGTAAAACGTTTTGTGACACCGGAAGAATTCGATCAGCTGGCGGAACAGGCCAGGGCGTTGGGCTTTACGCAAGTGGCCAGTGGCCCCCTGGTGCGCTCCTCCTATCATGCCGACCTGCAGGCTGCCGAGATCCTTTAGA
>JANTGN010000165.1 GCA_024762895.1 Thiotrichales bacterium | reverse complement strand
ATCGCGGGCCTTGTTGATCCTGGGGATCGCCTGCTGCTCAATCTGATTGGCCATATTTTCCAGGGCACCAATGATGCGGTAGACACGCTCTACGCTGACCTCGGACATGCGCGACTTGATCTCTTCCAGGTCCTTGTCTTTTCTTGCTGTGATGCGCTTTTCAACGGCAGGATCGTCGATATTGACACCCGCGCTCTCGTTATACAGGCAGTAGAAGCGGCCTGTGGCCAGGCCGTGCTGGACGATAGCACGCTGCCAGGCTGCCACCACCTCTTCCAGGTTATCTTCCCCTGCCGTGGTATCGATCTGGTTCAGAATAAACAGGAACTTTCCGGCATCGTTACGACGAATGGTGCCACTCACCAGGTGGGCCAGGGTATCCTGCATCGCACCCGGCTCCGGATGCCGGGCATCGAAGAACACCAGCACCAGGTCGGAGAGGTCGATGATGTGGTCGGTAATCCTGAGGGTCGAATTACGCTGGGCATCGGCGTCGAATCCGGGCGAATCGATCAGGATCTTGCCGCGCAACTGATCCGAGGGACAGGTCTTGAGCTGCAGATAGGAATCAATCCGCGCGCCCTCACCGGCAGCGACCTTTTCGATCTCCTCGCTGATCTGATAGAAGGGAAAGCGTGGATCGGCATCCAGAGACAGGCCGGGTAATACCCGCACCTCGTCCTCCTGACTGAAACAGACGACGGTGAACTTGTCGTCTACGGCCTGGTTGCCCGTCTGCTGGAGCTTTACACCTGTGTAGTCATTGATAAAGGTGGACTTGCCTGCCGAGAAGGTACCCAGGATGGAGATCAGAGGCCACCAGGATATGCCCGTTGCATAGGATTCACTGGGCGCCAGCAACCCGAGCCGATAGGCCACCTTGTCCAGTTCCCTGAAACGATCGATGGCATCGACCAGGATAGGATTTTCACGCATCAGATGACCGCGCAGGCTATCGAGGCGGTCTCGCATGGATTTACTGGGACGGTCGAAGAACATGGCTTTGCCTTTTTAGTATAGGGGCGATTGACGAGTTGACTCGCATCTCCCCTGTCTCAAGGTACGCCAACCGGACCCTCCACGTCTTTAGCCGCGGTCAGCCTATAATTTTTAATTTTCGGTGATTTCTCAACCGCCTGTTTTGTCCTAAATCAATATACCTATCGGTTTCCTCAGCAGGAGCTAGTTCTACCCGAAGCTACTTACTCCTGCTTAAAACCAACATCTTCACACTTAAAAGCAGATAAAACTCAGGCCAACTTACTGCTGACCGCCCCGCATCATCGGAGGTGCAAAAGGCATAGGCCCAGGCGACCCCGGGAATGGGCCGCTGCTATTATTGCTAAACGGCAACATCCTGTTCACGGCGCTCAGTGGTGTGGAGATGTTCTGGTTCATACTCCACAGGTCCCGTTGCATGTTGGTGACGGCCTCGGTCATCCGCACCATGGAATAATTCATCTTGCCGACATCACCGGACATGACGGTCATATTCCGATCTACCGACTCGGTCATCTTGATGATGCTGTCCGTCATGAGATGAATATCGCGAGTCAGGCTATAGATCAGATAAAAACCATAGCTGGCCAGTACGGCAAAGGCGATCAGTGAAGGGTAGACAATCAGCTGCAGGCGTCGGGTATGCTCCTCTTCTTCATATAGCTCGGCCTGTATGGATTCCGGTATATCTTCCATTTCTCTATGTTTCATCATCTCGATCGCCTAAAACTCACCAGTCGCACCGCGGTTCATAATATCCTGAATAATCTCTTTCACACCTTCTGCCTCTTCTTTCAGCGCAGGTGGTAGTTTTTCACCCCCATGGATCATCATGTCCATGTTGAGGCTAAAGAGCCACAACTGGCCGTCTTTGTCTTCGACCATCGCCACTCGACAGGGCAGGTAGGCAGAGAAGGCATCGCTGTAGTCCAGCATTTCAAGGGCCGTCATGGCATTACAGAACATATAGATCTTCAGGAAACGAGACTTCTGGCCCGACATGGCCTCGATTTCCTTGTACAGTGGCAACTCACCCACGTTCTTAATATTGTGCTCGTTGGCCACGAACTTCATGGTCTCCTCGACCTCTTCCGCACTGAGTCCTTCATCCACCTTGATCTTCCAGACCGTGGCATCGGCGGACTTACCCGTCTCGAACAGGGTGGAGGCCATGTTGAGATAGGTATCGAGGGCGCCATCATCATACGTACCGGACTGAACGACCTCGTTCATTTGACCAATCAGGGATCGAACCTTGTCTTTCTGTTCGACACTCAGCCCCTGGTAAGCCATGGCCAGGGGTTTCAGGTCATGGACCACTGGCTCATAGCGCACGATGGCAAACACGATAGCGATTATGACAACCAGGCCAACTATGGCCAGAAGATTACGAATCAGATTCATGGGCTGTTACCTCATTGTACCGGTCTGCTGGTAAAGCTTCCGGATCTTTTGATCAAGCGCCTGAGCCTTTGCCGGCTCGGCCATCTGGATGACACCCATCAGCTGACCAACCTGGCGCAAACGGCCCTCATCGATCAGGATCTCGGCTGCCTTGTAATAGGCATCCGCTGCCTCTTTCACCTTGTTCTGGGCCAGGTAAACATTACCCAGTTCACCCCAGATATCAGGATTATCTGCCTGTTTAGCTGTGAGCTCCGTATAAAGCGTTTCGGCCTTCGCCAGGTCACGATGCCAGAAGGCCTCGCGTGCCTGAATCAGCTCATTTTTTACAATCTCATCAAGCTCATGTTTTTGCACCGAACCCGCTGCTGCAATACCCCTGGGCAAGGGGGCCGGAGCAATCTCGTCAAGCTGGGGAGCGCCCTCTTCCGTAGCAGGATTAGTCTCGGTTGTCTCGGGTTCCGCCAATGCAGTTACTTCAGGTGACTCTACTGCGATGCTGGTGATGCTCTCAGATGTCTCGATCGGGGTGGGCTCTTCCACAACGACCTCGCCCCTACCCGTCTCTTCTGCTCTCACCACCTCCGGTTCAGTACTGGTGGTTTCCGGCTGGCCGAGCTCTGCCTGCATCTCATGTTCAACGACAGGTGATTTTACTGCCGTAGACTCGACTGCCGTAGACTCGACTGCCGTAGACTCGACTGCCGTAGACTCAGCCGGTTTTCCATACTGTTGCTGGAATTTTGCCACCATGTTAGTAACCGATTCCGGCATATCATGTTGCACCTCATCCCAGTTGAGATACACATAAACCAGGGTCCACACCACCACCAGCAGCAAAATATTGCTCAGAATCCAGCGGAAGATTTTCATAACATTACTACTCCTTAGTCGTTGTCACCGTCAATGATAAACAATGACGAAAACAGAATTGAGGCCAGTTTGTTTAGTTCGGCGGCTGCCTTGGATTTCGGTTCAAGTTCAAATACCCCCAGCCCTTCACTGAAGGAACGCCTGTACGCCGTACGCTGGTACAGACGCACATCGATAAGCTTGATACCGGGCAGATGCAATAATGCCTCCTCCGCCTCTCCCGTTTCGCGCACGTGTATATGGGTGTCTGCGCGATTAATAAATCCTAATATCTCGGGCTTTTTACCGCCCTCATTGACCTCGTCGATGATTTTCATAAAACGCTGTGTGGACCAGATATCGGCCTGACTGGGCGGCACCGGCACAACGACACGATCCGCCAGGGATAAGGCGAGTTTCATGGATTCAAAATCCGCAGTCCCCACATCAACGAGAATCTCTTTATTCTTTCTGGGCTTTAGCTTACTAATATCATTCGTGACCTTGATCGCGGGCAGGTATTCCTCTTCCTCCCTGATCTGTGCAACATCGCTTAACGTTGCCTGAGGATCCAGATCAAACAACGACACATCGCGTCCATTTGTAGCCAGCCAAACCGCGAGATTAAAGGCCACGGTACTCTTACCCGTACCACCTTTAAGATTTCCGATCACCGTTATCATTAATGCTAAACCTTAAATTCCAAGCTAATATTTTTGTGAATGGGCACGTCCCTGTGCCCTGATATTTTATCCTTGTAATGGCTTATTGCGCTGGTGCTGCAGGTGCCTGGGGCGCTGCAGGTGCCTGAGGTGCACCATAGGGACCATAGCCATAACCTGGACCAGGACCATAGTAAGGACCAGGACCGTAGCCATAACCAGGACCACCGTAGTAACCACGGTTGCCGTAGTAGTCACCCCTGCCATAGTAATCGTTGTAACCACGACCAGAACCGTAGCCACGGCCAGCGCCACGACCTTTACCACGACCACTGAAACTCATGTCGAAATCGGCATCGGTATCCATGTCGTTGTAGTAATCACCCCAACCATCACCACGGCCATAACCACGGTTGTCATAGCGGTTACTATTACCGCCCCAACCATCATTATCAAAGGGACCCCACCATGCATTTGCAGATTGCATGGTCAGCGCAGATGCACCCAGGATAGCGGCGGTTGTTGCCACTTTGGTCAGCATTTTCATAGTTCACTCCACATTACCCCCGGGTAAAAGTGCCGAAAATGCGGGGGAAGAACATTCTCGGACAACAGTAGTCTGATTTTTATTGACTACCAGTTAAAGGGTGACATCGGGAAGCTACCTCCCCGAGAATTCCATGGGCTACCGCCATCAAATGGCCAACCACCTCCAGACCATGGACCACCGTAACCCCCCGGCCATCCACCTGGATAAGTGCCGGGATAAGCGCCATAACCACCATAAGGGTTATAGCCACCTGGTGGATAATAGGTCCCATAGCCAGGGTAGGCCCTACCTGTTTGAGGGGGCAACCCACGATCAGGAGCAACAGCCCCACGCTGTTGTGCGCGCATTCTTTTACGGCCCTCTTCGTAGGGTGAGTAATCGGGCTCAGGGAACTGGTGCTTGGGCGATATAAATTGATTACTAGAAGGCTCGCGTATTATTGGGCCGGCCCCACCCCAGGGGTTCTGAGGCAGTGCGTTTTCCAGTTCAGGATAATTGCCCTGCCATCGGTTCGGCACCTCAGGATATTGCGTCGTCTGTTCTGGCTGCTCTATCTCTTCTGGCAATGGCGGAAACTCAGCAAGGGCCACACTCGAAGCCAGGCACAGGGGCAATGCCAATACTGTTATTGAATTGCGCAACTCCATCATGACACCTCGATTAGCAACATCTATGAATTACCTTCTCGGATACGGATAGTAGCCAGGTGCATAGGGCTCGCGAGGCCGCTCATCTCGATAACGTACCGCAGGCGGACGAGGAGGCATTAATTCCCGCTCATAACCTGGAGGAGGAAATCCCCTGTCAGAGTAAGCGCCCTGATCCCAGACAGAGGGTCTGCGTGGAGGCGAAAAGTCAGGCCGCTCTGGCGTACGCATTTCAGGCCAATGGGGGCGATCCTGTGCCCAGGCCGGAGGCTGTGGCATCTCACGTGGGCGCTCCATCATCTCGGGTGCAAATCTCCTGCATGGCCTTTCCGGTGCGTCTGCGCGATAACCTGGGCAGGGCCGTTCTGCCCGTGATGGCATCTTTGCCACCCAGTCGGGCCTGGCTGGAGGTTGTGGACGCTCCTGAACCCAGGCTGGAGGTTCGGGCATTTCCGGGGCCTGACCCATCTCGCCCGGCTCAGGTATTTTACCGACCCAGTCCGGCCTTGCCGGAGGCTCGGGACGCTCCTGAACCCAGGCTGGAGGTTCGGGCCTTTCCGGGGGCTGGCCCATCTCACCTGGCTCGGGTATTTTACCGACCCAGTCCGGCCTTGCCGGAGGCTCGGGGCGCTCCTGAACCCAGGCTGGAGGCTCGGGCATTTCAGGGGCCTGACCCATCTCGCCGGGTTTCGGCATCTCGGCTACCCAGTTGGGCCTGGCAGGAGGCTGCGGACGGTCCTTGACCCAGGCCGGTGGCTGGGATGGCTGCATAGGCTCAGGATTGTAATTCATGGG
>JANTGN010000164.1 GCA_024762895.1 Thiotrichales bacterium | reverse complement strand
TTTTTAACAAAACCCCTTCTTGTGTTACGAATGACACACCTCAAGAATGGTTTTTGCATTAAATGAGTAAGAATTACCCGAAATAATTTCTCCAAAAATCACGCCATCGGCTACGACGATTCTGTCTGCGTTGCTGGTAATGGTCATGATTTCTAACTCGGTCACCTGTATCCTCGCCCTTAACAGAGCCTGCTGATGCTAACGACGGAATGACGCTTGCAGTAATAATGGCTGGAGGTACATACAAGGCTTTTTTAACGAATTCTCTTCTTGTGTCTGCCATTTTCGGTCTCCCATTTATTATACTGAAATGGTTACACCCTCCCTGGATCAAAAACCATCAACCAAATCGGTCGATGCATACCCTTTAAAAAAAATATGTGAAACACTTCACGTCTTTTAGCTATAGAGTATCAAAAAATCAATGTTAAAACATAAATATTTTGAGTTATATTATGGGCTTACACCTTCGGCAGCTATTAATAAATCACCATCAATTGTCTACATAACCTTATGTTTTAAAATAGGAAATATTAAAACAGGTGCTGCCAGACAAATCACTCAAGGTTTTTCCTGATAAATATGCACATCCCGCTGAGGGAACGGAATAGAGACCCCTTCAGCATCAAAGGTCTTCTTCACGGCACGGGTAATATCCCAGTACACGGTCCAGTAATCATCGGGTTTGACCCAGGGTCGGCAGATAAAATTAACCGATGAATCGGCCAGCTCATGCAATTTAACCACTGGTTCTGGATCTTTAAGCACCAGTTCATGCTCATTCACCAGTTTTTCCAGAATTTTCTGTGCCTTGTCGATATCATCTTCGTACCCGATACCAAAGACCATATCGACTCGCCGCTCCGTAATACCGGTGACATTGGTGATGACATCCCCCCAGACCGAGTTATTGGGCACGATGACAAACTTGTTGTCCAGGGTCCTTAACTGTGTAGACAAGAGGTTCATGGACTCAACCTTACCGACCACCCCGGCAACATCCACAACTTCTCCAATATCAAAGGGCCGGTAGATCAACATCAGAATGCCACTGGCAAAGTTACTCAGTGAGTTCTGCAGGGCAAAGGCAATAACGAAACCTGCGGCACCAATGATGGCGAGCACGGGGCCTACATTAATCTCCAGCGCCGAAAGACCAACAAAGAAACCAATGAAGAGGACCGTGCGCTGAATCCCTAACACCAGGAATTCTCGTAACAGAACAGAAAGATTTTTTGTCCGGGCCAGGGTCTTTTCTGCGGCCTTACCCACCACGATAGATGCCAGGTAAAAGCCTGCGATGATAAGTATGAACTGAACCAGGTTGATGCCCCAGCGCAGCCCACCTTCAGGTGATAACAGCCATCCGGAAATCGTGGTCCAGGTCGCACTGGCATCGGTAACATCCACCTTGAGCCCGGACACGGCCTTGATATAGGTTTCGAATTCCTTGGTTTCGCCACCCTTGGCCTTCAATTCATCGAGTACCGCATTAAACCGGTCTATTATCGCCGTGCGTTCGGCAGTCAGATCGGTCACATGGTCTAACAGAGCCATTTTCATCTCTGACTTGGCCTCGGTACCGTCCTCTTTCAGATTCTCAGCCTTACCTTCCACTTCGGCCTTTTCACTGGCCGCCTCAATGGCGGCCTTGACCTCTTTTTCTTCCTCGGCTTTTTTCTCAGCCTCTTCTGCGGCCTTCAGAGCTTCTTTGGCCTCTTCAGTAGCCTCCTTCGCCTCTTCCTGATCCGCATCTGCCCTGGCGTCCTTAACCTCTTCGAGTGCCTTCTCGGCTTTTCTGGCCGTCTTCAGTTCTTCTTTTTTATATTGAACAGCTATTTCGGCATTACTAATTTCTTCGACTTTATCCTGCAATATCAGGAGCCATGAGGCTGCTTCTGCCTCCAGCTCACAACGAGTAAGGGGTTTGAGCCTGAGTTCTAAAACGCCAACAGACACCTCTGGATCCGAGGTAGTTTGAGCCTTGATACCCTCTGGACACTCATTACCGGCAAGCAGGGTAAACGGTGCGAACAACAATGCTACAAAGGCCCCTGATACCAACCAACTTAAGAACTGATTTGTGCGCATTGATCTCACTCCCCTCTCTGATCTTTTATTAATGCCTGATTGCCTCATTCACTTAGTGGAGTGTAGCGCCGGCAAGCCGATTATTTCCTTATGATAAATCAAGTTCCCGACAGTTAATCCAAAATGAACTCGTAAAGTGGACTGTTATGGCCTATCCACGCAAGGGCCAAGATCACGCATCAGAGACGCATCCCGCCGATGTGTCAAAGATCAACATGAAAAGAAGCTGATGACTTCAGCCTAAATGTTGCGATAGTCGCAAGGCCAGGCCTGCAAGGGTACGAACGGGATTCGCGGCCGTGCTGATAGGCATAACGGACATGTCGCAAACATAGAGGCCTTTAGCACCCCGAACCTCAAGGTTTTCGTCCACAACGGACTCGTGGTTGAAGCCAGCGTCGCGATCAGACCTCCACGGCATACGCAAGGTGCCGCAGGCATGATGTACGGTGCCCCAGCCAAATGGCCACTGCCTGCCATCGCCTCCACCGTACTCACCGGTAATCCAGTCCACATCATTGAATTCTGCAAAGACACGATCTCGAGTCTGGTTAAGCAGATCAAAAAAGTCCTGATGTCCCTTCTGCCAGCCTGCAAGCGTGGGGAAGCGGGATTGCAACAAATCATCTAACGAAGAGAAACGCTTGAAATGGATGTCGGGGGTGTAGCCATCGCTGGCATGCGAAAAAATGCCGTTATCATCATCCAGGCAATTAGCAAAACTGAACTTGATGTCTATGCGGGTCTTGCTGGTATCGTCAACATCGGGTTCAGCAGAGGGGTCATTATTTCTCAGGTGCCAGTATTCATGATTGACATTCATCTCAATATTGAAGGGGAAAATCAGCTGGCCGCTGGAGTCACGTTTGCCACGCGAGTAAAAGATGATCTTGGCGTGATCCCGGCGACTCAGATCGATCCTTGGATGATTACCACAGGACGAGACATAAGCCTGTGATTCACCGGTAACGGGATGATCCGTCAGACCAAAGCCGATCTGCTGCTTGATGTGATCGGGCAGGTGCTGGTAAATCGAAGAACGATTGATTAGTTTGGGGCTCTCAGTAGAGCCACCAGCAATAATCACCTTAGGTGCATAAAAGCTAACCTGCTCCCCAGTGACCGTGTTCGTGGTTTTTACTTCATGCCAGTCAAATGGCACGGCGTTAATGGCTTCTACGAAACTGTTGAGCTTGATAAAAAGTCCATTGCCATCCTGATTGGCACCAGGTGTTAAGCCCACCTGATTGATGAGCAGTTCAGCCGTATTAAACACCCCCGTCGGCTCCACGAAAAAATGATCACGCGGCGTGCCGTTGGGATTCAGGTAAGGTTGATGTAACGCGCGAGGGGTCTCCTGTATGTCAAAATCTTCGTTCAGGCTACTGCTGCGGAAATGTTGCACCAACTCCCTTGCCTTGTCGCCCAAGGAAATTGACTCGTTCATTCGATCAGCAGCCAGACCGAGGTACTGTGAAGCCAAATCCTGGCGCACGTTGTCCGGAAAGAATTCCAGTTCCCAGTCCTGAGCCTGAGGAATCAGCCCGGACCAGAAGATGGTACGGCCACCGAGTGCCATCTGAGGCTTTGCACCAATTTTATGCTGCTCGGTCTCGCTCTGTCTGAAATTATCTACACCAAAATGCCTGGCCACTGTAGAGTTTGGTATCCGGCTAATGTTGTAGACATGCGTGGGATATATGAAAGAGCCGGTATCCAGCACCAGGATACGGTGACTCTGTCCTAGTCGATCCGCCAGATCATCGGCCAGGATGCCACCGCCCATACCGGAACCGATAATTATGAAATCAAAATCTTTATTGGCGCCGTCATAGTCCCGGATCAAGCGGGTATGGGCCTGGGTTTTCTCTGTAACCAGATTGACGTAGTGGTTCTGAAATGGCATCTCGACGCTCCCTGAGTTCAGTGGCTCTTACTCTAGCCAATGAAAAAATACTCGATCGAGCTCCCTGGTGACCTCAGGCCTCAAACGGGTAAAGCTTAATCACGGAGGCCGATGTGGTGTTCCTGATAATTGGATTTTATCCTGGGCTCGAATCTCGATGGATGAATGTTTGATGAATGTTGCTTAGTAGACTTATAGACAGAAATACCAAAATATCCACCAGTAAAAAGAGCTTTGGCCGTTAGACCTGGTGGCTGGCTGATCGATGAGAAGGAATGAGGGGCTCTCAATTGAGTATTCGGTCGGAGGGCAAGTGATTAACAGCCCTGGGTCGCAGCTGCCGCGCTTCACCTGGCGGTCGAACCCGATGGTTCGAATTCATACTCATATACTATTAAAAAAGCCCCATATTGGGGCTTCTTTAATAATGGCAGAGGGGCAGGGATTAGCGGCGCTACGCTTGCTGGTCTCCGGAAGCTGCGCTTCCTACGGCTCGAACCACAGGGTTCTCATCATGGCCGCACTGCACAGAATATTAAAAAAGGCCCCTGACGGGGCCCTTTTTGATATGGCGGAGGGGCAGGGATTCGAACCCTGGGAACCGCGAGGTTCGCTGGTTTTCAAGACCAGTGCTTTCGACCACTCAGCCACCCCTCCAATAACTTGTTGTGTTTCAGGGCCTTGCCAAAGAATACTCGGGGCCTTGAAAGCGCGGTACTATACCTGAATTCTTGGCCTTGGACTAGCCCAAATACCCCTCTTACCCAGGGGGTTGAATTCTGGAACATTTACCTCCATTCTCTGTCTACTCATAAACCTTTATGAACCCCTATACCAAAAGAGGCAAGGCATGAACCAAGAAAGGATTATTACAGCACGTTCCCAGGAATCGGTCCTGGAAACCAACAAGGTACTGAGAAACACCTATATGCTGTTGTCGATGACACTGCTGTTCAGTGCACTGACTGCTGGTATCTCGGCCACCCTGAATCTACCCCACCCCGGTATCATCATTACCCTGGTGGGCTATTTCGGTCTGTTGTTCCTGACCACCAAGTTCCGCGATAGCTCGTTGGGCCTCGTCTTTGTCTTCGCCCTGACCGGCTTTATGGGTTACACCCTGGGACCGATTATCAGCGCCTACCTGACCATGTTCTCCAATGGTAGCGAACTGGTCATGATGGCCATGGGCGGTACCGGTGTGATCTTCCTGGGACTGTCCGGCTACGCCCTGACCACGCGCAAGGATTTCAGCTTCATGGGCGCCTCGCTCATGATCGGTATCCTGGTTGCCTTCCTGGCAGGCCTGGCGGCCATGTTCTTCAACATGCCTGCCCTGTCACTGGGCGTCTCCGTGATGTTCATCCTGCTGATGTCAGGCCTGATCCTGTATCAGACCAGTGAGATCATCCATGGCGGTGAAACCAACTACATCATGGCAACCGTGACCCTGTTCGTCAGCATCTTCAACCTCTTCACCAGCCTGCTGCACCTGCTGGGTGCCTTTGCCGGCGAAGACTAAGCGTCTAACGACCGCTCAAAAGCCTCGCCCAGGTGGCGGGGCTTTTTTATGCCTGCTTCTATGATGAAAAGCGTCTTTCTCGATACCGACTCCCTGGACCGGGGTGATCTTAACTGGTCGTCGCTGGAAGACCTGCCCTCGAACCTGGTTCGCTATTCGGCCACCCCGCCCGAGCTGGTGGCAGAGCGCATCCGTGATGTTGAAATCATCATAGCGAACAAGGTCGTGCTGGATCGGCCAGTACTGGAACAGGCCCAGGAGGTCCGTCTGATCTGCGTGGCTGCGACGGGCACCAACAATGTAGATCTTAACTACTGCCAGCAACGCGCCATTACGGTCTGTAACGTTCGGGATTACGCCACGGCCTCCGTGGTCCAGCATGTCTTTAGCCTGATCCTGTCCCTGACGACGCGTCTGATGGATT
>JANTGN010000163.1 GCA_024762895.1 Thiotrichales bacterium | reverse complement strand
AACCGGGTGGGGTTTCACGCCTTTCATAATGAGGGCCTGTATCGAGGCAATATGCTCAGTCACAAGGTGGCCTACAACGCCCACATCCATATTGCCAAGAACTTCATCGCCCTGGTTAACTCCCTGACCGCCGAGAAGCCACAGGTTCCCTATTCAAAGACCGTCGTTAGGGACGAAGAGATCAAACTGGCCAAGGCCGATATCCGCCAGGATGACCTGGATGCGGTGCTGAAGATCATGAGTCAACATTACGAGGAGCTTGACCAGAAGCGTCACAAGGTCGTTCTGATCAATGCCAATGCCAGCGACCTGCTGCCCCAGAGGCGTTGGGACCGTAGCAATTACGCCCAGGTAGCCCGTCAGATCCTTGAGCAGTACGAGGATGCCATTATCTTTCTGACCGGTTCCAACTCGGAACGTCCTGGCCTGGCCTTACTGGCAGAAGATGTAGGCCATGAACGCTGCATTAACTTTGCCGGTGCAGTGAGTTTTGCTCAACTACCCGCACTCTATCAAAACGCTCTGCTCATGATTAGTAACGACTCAGGACCGGCGCACTTCGCGGCCGTAACCGATTTGCCAACCTATGTCCTGTTCGGGCCCGAGACACCCAGGCTGTACGGCTCCCTGGGGCCAACGACACCGATCTATGCTGGCCTCGCCTGCTCTCCCTGTGTCAGCGCCGCCAATCATCGAAAGACCGCCTGTACCGATAATGTCTGCCTGCAGATGATTACCCCCAAGCAAGTCCTTGACACGATACAGCCTTTACTGACCTCGACCTTTTCATGAGCACAACGAATTCGCAGCATCGTCTTGTTTATATCGCTACCCTGTTACTGGCGATCGCCACCTATCTCTATGCCCTGGATGGCCTTCACATCCCCAAGAATGGTGATGAATATCCCTATACCCATATCACGCGCCTGACGGCCCAGAGCGGGAGCCTGCTGCCACTACAATCCGAGATGGAAGGCATGCGTAATACCAAGCCCCCGATGATCTTCTGGCAGGGAATCGCCAGTACTGACTGGGGACAGGACTGGGAACACTGGCGCCTGCGCTGGCCCAGTGTGCTTTATACCTTCCTGACCGGTCTGCTGATTTTCCTGCTGGCCAGAAAACTTGGCAACCTTCGCAATGGTTTCATCGCGTTGTTCTGTTTCCTCGCCTTCATGACTACTTATCGTTATGGCCGGCCATTCCTGACCGATCCACCCCTGGTATTCTGGCTGTTCCTTCCCGGCTTCGCATTGCTCTACTGGCGTCCCAGTGCCTTTGATTCCAGACTGGTCTTCCCGCTGCTTGCCGGCCTGTGCCTGGGTATCGGTTTTCTCTATAAGTCGTTCATGCTGATTGTGCCTGTGGGTCTGACCTTTGCCTGGTGGTACTGGAAAGAGCGCAATTACGACCTGCGCATTTTTCTGCTCAAAGACAGCATCAAGCTGATCCTCATGACGGCAGTGTCGCTGGGCCTGTTCAGCCTGTGGTTTGTCTTAGACCCGGACCCCGAAGCGATCCTGCAGGAGTTCATCTTCAAGGAGAATATTGGCAAGGTAAACCAGGACAACTACCTGACCAAATTACTCTGGGGTGGATCCAGCGTCTGGTCCCAGGCTATTGGCCTGTTATTAAATACCGGATTGTTCATATTTCCAGCGACCGCTCTGTTTTATCTTGCATTTCGTGAGCGTAGGACGATGGAGGCCACAGAGATCCTGTTATGGATCTGGATACTGGTCTATTTCCTGGTTTTCAGCCTGCCGACCCAACGCTCTGCCCGATATCTCATACCCATTATGCCGGCTCTGGCCATCCTGTTATCGATGTACTGGGATCGGATTCCGCTTTGGGCCTTCAGACTTAGCCTGATCTTCGCAGGTCTGTTTGTGGCCGGTATTGCCTACTTTGGGCTACGCCTGGAATTTTTCCTGGATGAGCATGGACTTTACCCGCTGACCATCTGGTTCACCATGGCACTGGCACTGGGGGTCGTCCTGTACGGCTTATTGCGGCATGAATGGACGCGTGATCTCACACCAGCGGCCTTATTACTGGTTTATGTCAGCCTGGCAGGTTTTTTCCATCCCTTTGATCATGAAAAAGGCCACTACGGTCAGGAAACGATCAACAACATGAAGGATAAGGATGTCTGGGTACCCTATAACTTCCGGGCAAAATACGAGCGCTATGGTTTTATGTTACCGGGTGCCCATATTCATGGTTACCGAACCCAGGACAAATTCACCCCCGAGGAACTAATGGAAGCGCATGAATATGTGGTGATTCGCAGGGCACCGAGTCAAACACTGGATCTGAAAAACTGTAAACGACTGGATACGCGTATTGATGTGCGCTCACGCCATAACTCTCAGGAGATTCGGGAAATACTGCTGGACAACCGACTGGACCACCTGTTTGTCAATGAGGATCTGGTGTACTGCCCCCGATTATCATAGTGACTTATTCCAGCCCTTCAAGCTCCATCATGAGATCATCATCGGCCTCCTGTTGAGACCGGCCATCCGTGACCAGGTATTCACGACGCGTCAGATAGGCATCTCGAAGCAGGTCATACTTGTCATAAGCCACATCCTGAAGCACCACATCGAGAGACAGTAATTCCGCACGACGGTTGATAAAGTCCAGCGCCCAGAGCGAGTTCCGAAGGGCGACGACATCTACGAAATAGGTCTGTGGCGCCGTATAATAATCCACGATCAGAGCCGGCCCATCACGTGCAGTCGAGGGCCCTAAGAACGGCAACATAACATAAGGCCCCGAGGGCACTCCCCAACGCCCCAGGGTTTGACCAAAATCTTCATTATGCTTGTCCATACCCATCTTGGAAGCGACATCTACCAGCCCAACGATACCCACCGTGCTATTGACGAGGAAACGACCCGAATCGGTAAAACCCTCGATAAACTTAAGCTGAATAAAATTATTAAACGCCGTTCGAAAATCCGAGAGGTTGGCATAAAAGTTTGAAACACCTTTTTCTGCGGGTGGGGGTGTAGCGGCCTTATATCCCACGGCAATGGGCTTCATGAAGTAGCGATCAAATCCGGAATTAAAATAAAAAACTTTTCGATTAAAGTCTTCCCAGGGATCCGGGTTCTTTGTTACCTGCTGCTTCTGCGCACACCCCATCAGGGTGAACAGGGTACAGGGCAGGAGCACCAGTGGGATAAACCGTTTTATTACATTCATGGATGAATTAGTTAAAAAGCTGGCTCATCGGGAAGGGACGACTGATGGTGTAACCTTGCGCATAATCCACTCCCAGGATTTCGAGTTGCCTTAAGATCGCATCATTCTCAACGAACTCCGCGACCGACTTGAGCCCTACAACATGCACGATCTGGTTGATGGAATCCACCATGGCGGCCATCAGTTCGTCATCTACCATATCACGTACGAAGCTTCCATCGATCTTGACGTAATCCAGTGGCAGATTTCTGAGATAGGAGAAGGTACTGACTCCGGTACCAAAATCATCCAGTGCAAAACGACAGCCGCGCGCTCGCATTTCCGAGATAAAGGCTATGGCTGAATCCAGTCGACTGATGGCCGCTGTTTCCGTTACCTCAAAACATATAGACTCTGCAGGCACTTGATAGCGCTCCATCTCTTCAAGCAGAAACTGCTGAAAATATTCATCGCCCAGGGTCTGCCCTGAAAGATTGATGTTAAAACCACCTTTTAGCTTTTCTTCGGCTATCCTTGAAAACGCCGCAAAGACCGTACGAACCACCCATCGATCAATCGTAGGCATCAGATTATAACGATCGGCCGCAGGAAGAAAGGCCGAGGGTGGCACCAATTGCCCCTCTTCATCACGAAGACGTATCAGGACCTCGTAATGACTCGGTTCATTACCATGGGCCGACAAAGACATGATGGGCTGACAGTATAACTCGAACCGGTTCTCTTCAAAGGCACGGCTAATGCGCTGCACCCATGCCACTTCACCATGGTGCTGCATGACATCAGAGTCATCCACCTGATAGACATGGTAGCGATTTCGTCCATGCGCCTTGGCCACATAACAGGCCGCATCCGCCTCACCCATGACAATAGTGGGTTCGCTATCCAGCCGCAATGGAACAATGCCAATACTCACACCGACCCTGAAGATATGCTCATCCCATTGAAACCGAAAGCTGTCCATGGCCTCGTGAATCTTGCCCGCAATTTGCTGGGCATCAGAGAGGGTGCAGTTATCCAGCAGAATACCGAACTCATCTCCACCCAGGCGCGCCAGGACATCACTCTCTCGCAGGTGATTTCTTAGTATCTGGGCAGTCTGCTTAAGTAATTCATCGCCGACAAAATGCCCACTGCTGTCATTCACTATCTTGAAATTATCCAGATCCAGATATAACAAGGAAACAGGTAGTTTATAACGCTTGACGCGATAAATAGCCTGCTGCAATGAATGCTCAAACTCACGACGGTTATATAAATCCGTCAGGGGGTCATGCGAGGCCTGGTAACGAAGTTTCTGCGTCATGTGCTGCATATCCGTGATGTCATGCAATACCAGTACGCAGCCACTGGCATGCCCTGAGTCACTCACGATGGGTGCCGTCGTCAGCTTAATGGAATACTGATCCCCCGTACCCAGTGTGAGCTGAATATTATCAGCAATTGTAAAAGGTGCGTCCCGACCCAGACTTTCCGATACCAGGTCGCCCACCGGGTCATTATTCTGCTCATAGGTCAAGGGCACTATCGGTTCATAAGGCCTTCCGACCATATCCTTTCTTGTTCGATTGAGGAGTCTCTCTGCGGCAGGGTTGACGAATTCAATAAGCCCATGAATATCCGTCGTAATCACGGCATCGCCTATTGAGTTCAGGGTGTTATGCAGTGACTGCCGGGATTCATGCACCAGCTTCAACAACCGCAGGCTATGAAACACGACGATTGCCGCCAGGAATAAACCCAGCCCCAGAATCCAGGGCCAGTACTGACGCAACACTTCCCTGACAGAGATCTGGCCGAGGTTTTCATAGGGACCGACCTTGAGCTCTCGCATCAGGTCATGAACGGGCGTGTAGTCGTAGGGTATAGTCCAGCCGGCGATTCCTGCTGCCGTCAGAATGGGGTCATTAAAAGGTAAGGCGTACAGGGCCATGACCACCTTACGGGCCAGGATGCGATCGGTATCCCGCATAATCGCCAGTGGCCATTCGGGATAAAGCCGGGTACTGAGCATGGCATTAAAACCTGGTGCCTGGATCGGATTCAGTACACGTAGGTCATCCTGGCTAAACCTCCCCTGCTGGATCATGCGCTCGAGCACATCGGTGCGCACCGTGCCCGCATCCACCCGTCCGGACATTACGGCCTCAACTACTGCCGACTGAGGAAACCCTGAAAACTCCATTCGAGAAAAATCCTTAAAGGGATCAATACCGGCTTCACGAAGCTCTCGCCAGCCCATCTGCCAGCCGCCAAAGGCCTTTGGGTGTACCGCGATAAAGGATCGTCCGACCAGGTCCTGAAGGGTCTGTATATCGCTCGATTGATTTCGGGTAAAGATCACGGCACCAAACTGTGCCTGTGGCCCGGTGGGTTGTGATCGAATCAGTGTGGCGACCCGGTAGACACCCTGTCGAGACTCCAGGGTGACGTAGGACCCCGGATTGGTGAGGACAAAATCCACCTCATTGCTGGCCACCACCAGTTCGATATCATCATTATCGACCGTCACGATCTCGAAGCGATATCCCTGCAGGGTCCTGGTCAGATAATCCATGGTAGGCTGCCACTGACGCAGGGCGGTTTCAACGCCGCGATGAGCCAGAATGGCAACACGAACGGTCTCTACCTGGGCATCACGGTTTGCCCATGCAGGGTTTAGAATCAGCACCCCCAGGATGAGGAGGGCGCCTATTGTGGCTTTGTTGTAGCTCAATACTTAGCTTTTATTATTGTTGTCATGTAACCCGCATGACACAGGGGCCAATCCCTAACCGATCAG
>JANTGN010000162.1 GCA_024762895.1 Thiotrichales bacterium | reverse complement strand
CCGAAGAAACAGGGGGCTGAGTTTCTGCGTCCCAGTCCCCTGATTATGGGGCTGCCTGAAATCGGCAGAGAAGAGCTATCCTGCTGGCAGGGCGTGAGCTGGAGAGATCATGTGCATGATACGAGCCAGTTGGAGACCGTCGAAGAGGATAAGGGACCACCGCTGGATCGTAAGCAGGCGAGGGGTGGAAGTGCCCTGTTTCGTTTACAGTCCTTATGCCCGTTTCGCGCCTTTGCCGAACTTCGTCTGTCTGCCCGTCCCCTGGAACAGGCCAGTCTTGGCCTGGACGCACGACAACGTGGCTCCTTATTGCACAAGGTCATGGAGATGTTCTGGCGGGAGGTGGGAAGCCATCAGTCTCTGCTAGGGTTGCATGAGTCGGAGTTACGGTCATTGATCGATGCAAAGATAGGGCTTGCGCTGGAAGAAATGGCCAGGCTAAGGCCTCAGGCCATGACCAGAAACTTCATGGCGGTAGAAAAAGATCGACTACGACTGCTGGTGCTCAAGTGGCTTCAGACCGTCGAATGGCCTCGGGCGGAGTTCGAGGTCATCGGCCATGAGCAGGCCGTCGATGCCACGATCAGTGGAGTGGAGGTGCATCTCCAGATCGATCGGATCGATCGGCTGGTGGATGGAAGGAAGATCGTCATCGACTACAAGACGGGGGCCGTCAAGCCGGCGCAATGGTTTGGTGAGCGACCGGAGGAGCCGCAGTTGCCACTCTATAGCACGGTGATAGAAGAGGAGGTGGCAGGCGTCCTGTTTGGTCAGATGCGGGCTGGGGATCTTCGCTTGAATGGAGTCGTTGCGGAAGAGGGGTTGATTGATGGATTGCCGGGCAGACATCCTGAGCAGAAAAAGGCGATACAGAACTGGTCGCAGTTGCAAATCGACTGGCGCAACATGCTGGAACGTCTCGCCCATGATTTCAGTCAGGGCGTTGCCGATGTCGATCCTAAACAGGAGGGTACCTGTAGGACCAGCTACTGCACGCTGGCCCCTTTGTGTCGCATCCATGAACATCGAGCACTCAACAACCAGCTGGTTCTGGAGGACGAGCATGACGGAACCCAGTGACCAGCAGGCACGCAACCGGGCACTCGACCCCCGTACCTCGTTTATTGTTCAGGCCCCCGCGGGTTCCGGGAAGACGGGCCTGCTGACCCAGCGTTACCTGGTATTGCTGTCCGGCGTGGAAAACCCCGAAGAGATCGTTGCCATAACTTTTACCCGTAAGGCTGCCGGTGAGATGCGCGAGCGTATCCTCCAGGCATTACGGGCGGCCAAGAATGACAACCCACCCAAGGTCGCTCATGAGTATAAGACCTGGGAGCTGGCCCGGTCGGCCTTAAGACGCGACCAGGAAAGGGCCTGGAGTCTGCTCGATAACCCGGGGCGACTACGGATCAAGACGATTGACTCCCTGGGGACCGACCTGGCACGGCAGATGCCATTATTATCTGAATTTGGTGCCGTCCCTGCAATCGCAGAAGACGCCTACCCCCTGTATCGAGAGGCCGCGCAGACGGCCCTGGCTCAGCTCGAGGCGGGCGATATCTGGTCCGAGGCACTCATTCGACTCATGCGGCATCGGGATAATCGACTGGATGATCTGCAGGGACTCATCGCCGAGATGCTGGCTCGCAGGGATCAGTGGCTGAGACATGTGGCCGATCCGGATAATCCCCAGTTGCGGCGAGAGGAAATAGAGCCGGTCCTCAGGGAACTGGTAGAGGAGGCGCTGGAGCATCTCCTGGAAACGACCCCGGCCTCCGTTAAAGAGACCTTACCCGTCCTGATGCGTTTTGCGGCCAGTAATCTGCCCGAGGGGTCGATGTTGCAGCCCTGTCGAGATCTTCAGAGCATGCCCGGTATCACCATAGGGGACCTGGCTGCCTGGTACGGGATTGCCGATTTTCTGATGAGTAAGGGTAAGGCCGACGACAGGCCCTGGCGTAAGAAGGTCAGTAAATTGATTGGGTTCCCGGCGGAGAATACCGTAAAAGAACCGAAAGAAAAGGCCCGCTTCAGGGAAATGAAGGAGCGCATGACGGCGCTATTTGATAGCCTGGTTGATGAAGAGCTGTTCAGGCAGGCACTGGGGCGTCTCAGTGTATTGCCGAATCCTGCCTATAGCGATGAGGAGTGGTCGGTGCTTGAGGCCCTGTTCAGAGTCCTGTTGTTCTCGGCCGCCCAGTTAAGAACCGTGTTCAGCCATCATGGCCAGGTCGATTTCATTGAAGTGGCCATGCGCGCGAATCAGGCCCTGGGTAGTCAGGAGCGGCCGACGGAACTGGCCCTGCGACTGGATTACCAGATTCGCCACCTCCTGGTGGATGAGTTCCAGGATACGTCGCAGAATCAGTTTGAGCTGTTTCGCAGGCTGACCGCCGGCTGGCAGCCAGGAGACGGGCGTAGTCTGTTTCTGGTGGGGGATCCGATGCAGTCGATATACCGATTTCGCGAGGCCGAGGTGGGCCTGTTTCTGGATGCCTGGGAGCGCGGGCTGGGAGATATCCCACTGGAGCCACTCGGGCTCAGGGTTAATTTTCGTTCTCAGCAAGGCATCATTGACTGGGTCAACGAACAATTCAGATTCATTTTACCCAGGCAGAACGATAAGGCCAGCGGTGCCGTCAGTTATGCACCTTCCGATGCCAGCAAGCCGGCACTGGCCGGGCAGGCGGTGACCGTGCATGCCTTCACTGAACGTGATGATGAGGCAGAGGCGCAACGGGTCATCGAGATCATCCGCCAGGCACAGGAGCAGCCGGGACAGAAGGTGGCCATACTGGCCCGCAATAAGAGTCACCTGGCTTCCATCGTTCGCTTATTGAAAGAGCAGGCCATACTTTTTCAGGCGGTCGAGATCGAGGCCCTGGATCAGCGCCCCGTGGTTCAGGATCTGCTCGCCTTAACGCGGGCCATGATCCACCCCGGAGACCGTATCGCCTGGCTGGCGATCTTGCGTGCGCCGTTTGTCGGGCTGGATTTGCGCGATCTACATGCCCTGGTGTCATCGCATCCATGCAATACGGTACTTGAGCTTCTCAATCGAGCCGAACGCATGACCGGGCTGTCTGCAGCAGGTCTACAGCGTATCGCTCGTGTGCTGCCGGTGTTGAATGCGGGTTTCAATGAGCGGGATCGCAGGCCCCTGCGTACCGCGATCGAAGGCCTGTGGATTGCCCTGGGTGGACCGGCCTGTGTTCGAGATGAGAATGATCTGATGGATGCCGAGGTATTTTTCCAGTTGCTGGGTAAACTCGGTGAGGGTAACGAAGAAGTCGATCCCGAGCAGATTCAGCAGCAGGTTGATGGGTTGTTTGCCCTGCCGGATGTCAATGCCGGTGATGCCCTCCAGTTGATGACCATCCACAAGGCCAAGGGGCTGGAATTCGATACCGTAATCATTCCCGGGTTGGGCAAGACCCCACGACTGGATAACACGCGCCTGCTGTACTGGCTGGAAAGGACGGGGAAAAGCGGTAGCCCGGAGCTGATCTTTGGCCCCATTCGTTCTGCCTGGGAGAACAAAAACCAAACTGCCGATTACATCAAACGCCTTGAGGCAGAAAAAGGGCTGTATGAGGATGGCCGGCTGTTGTACGTGGCGGCTACCCGGGCCAGACAAAGGCTCCACCTGCTGGGTGCTGTGAAGGTGAAGAGTGACGGCACATTGGGTGAACCAGCTGCTGCGAGTCTGCTGGCTCGGCTCTGGCCCGTGGTCAGGGCTGACTTTGTCGCCCAGCACGAGGCGAATCAAGAATCTACATTGGAAATAGAGCAGCAGCCGTTGCCCCTTTATTCGGTGGCATCTCGTTCTCGGCTGGTGCCTGGCTGGTATTGCCCGAAACCTCCCGCAGGGATTACTGCAGCGACTGTGTCTGAAGAGGCCATGGATGAGGAGCCGGTTGAATTCGACTGGGCCGGTGAAGCGGCAAGGCATGTCGGAACGGTGGTGCATCGAATCCTGCAACACCTGGGGAGTACCGGCCAGGCACTTGAGACGAGCTATCAGGCAATGCCGGTGGAGGCCATTAGTCGCCATCTACTTGGCCAGGCCGGGGTCTCTTCCGAGCAGATGGAGGACTCTGTAGAGCGCGTGAGGCATGCAGTCAGGAATACCGTCGAGGATGAGCATGGACGCTGGATCTTGTCGCATCGACATCGGTCCATTCAAAATGAATACCCCCTAACGGGTGTCATCGATGGTCATTTAAGGCGTATGGTGATCGACCGGACCTTCGTGGATGCGCAGGGCGTGCGCTGGATTATCGATTATAAGACCAGCGCCCATGAAGGAGGGGATGTTGATCGGTTTCTGGATCAGGAGGTCGAGCGTTATCGATTACAGCTGGACCGTTATGCGCGTGCATTCAGGATGCTGGAATCCCGAGAGGTGCGTACCGCTCTTTACTTTCCACTGCTGCAGGCCTGGAGAGAAGTGACCTAGTACTCTGAGGTGGCATTCCGTGCGTCATGAAGACCTTTGACCCAGCAAGCTTTCCCTATGCACCACGTTTCTGTGAGGAAAATATCTGGCATCTGGCCAGGTCGCTTATCGAACAGGGGCAGGAAGCAACGGATCTGCAGATTCTTTTCCTCTCTAATGAGACCATGCAGGTCGTCATGGCTGAACAGAGAGAAGCACAGCCGGGGCGATTAATACTCTGGGATTATCACGTCGTACTGCTGGCCGATATAGACGACGAAAGCGTCATCTTCGATTTTGACACGCGACTGGATTTTCCCTGTCAGTCCGAGCGCTATTTTGAGAAGAGCCTACCTCCGGCCGGCCTGGTTCCTGGTCGGTATTTGCCGAGTATTCGTATCATTCCGGCTGAGAGTTATCTGGAGCGATTTTATTCGGATCGTTCTCATATGATTGGACATCTGCCTGAGGCATTGTTCCCAGAATGGCCGCCGATACATCCCGAGAAAAATAGCCTGGCCATAGCCATTGATCAGTACTGGGATGTGCATCAGGAACTGATGGATGGCAGTGTGGTGGTCTGTCTTCAGCCGGGGTGAGCGAATCGCGGTTTACTGGCTTTTACTAATACGGTTTCTACCTTTAGCCTTGGCGCGGTAAAGGGCCTCGTCGGCGAGCCGGTAAATCTCATTCATGTCAGGAACTTTTCCATCTCCAGAATCCACGGTATACAGTCCGATAGAGACGGTGATATAGGGGCTGACCTCGCTCATGGGATGCTCAATAAACAGGGATTCGATACCGTTTCTGATATCCTCGGCAATGATATTGGCATCCTGTGCCTTTGAGACGACGAAGATGCCACCAAACTCCTCGCCACCGAGTCGAAAGGCAAGGTCATCGCAGCGTTTCAGGCGATTCTTCAATACCGTGCCAATCTCCATCAGGGCCTTGTCACCCATCTGATGACCCAGACTATCGTTGTACTTTTTAAAGTAGTCCACATCCATGATCATCAGGGCAAAGGTCATATGATGACGAGAGGCGCGTGCCAGTTCAACGGGGAAAACCTCATTGAAATGGCGACGGTTATACAGCCCGGTGAGTTCATCGGTGACGGAAATAGCCTCGACTCTTTTCTTGTCCGTAATATCCTGGCGGATAGCGGTATAGCCGGTGATCTCACCCGCTTCATCAAACTGCGGGGAGATGTAGGCGTGTACCCAGTAGGCCTCACCGTCTTTTCTTCGGTTTTTGATTTCGCCATGCCAGGTATGGCCACTCTTAATGGTGTTCCATAAATCTTCATAAAGCGATCGGGGCATGTCCGGATGACGAACGATGTTATGGCTGCGTCCTATAAGTTCCTCTCGGCTATAGCCGGAGATATCACAGAAGAATTCACTGGAGGAGGTAATAACGCCATGTTTGTCGGTCGATGAGGTGATCACATACTTGTCAACGATATCGACGTAGTCCTGTAGTTTCTTATTGGACTCTTCCAGTGCTTTTCGGGCCAGATAGAGGTCGGTAATATCCTGGTGGACGCCTGCCAG
>JANTGN010000161.1 GCA_024762895.1 Thiotrichales bacterium | reverse complement strand
AATTGCAGGCTGGGTTTATTGTTCTTGAAGATCACAAAGAAGAGTTCGGCGTCGAGTTCTCGTTTCAGCTTCTGCATGGCAGGGTCGACGAGTATGGCGCTGCCCATCTCGGAGAGCTCAACCAGCAGGACCTTTTTCGGCCAGCAGGGTTTACGCCCGGGTAAGAGTTTTAATAGCAGACTGGTCAGGAAGCACAGGGGAACCCCGACGTAATAATCAATCTTGCGCATCAAATCGACATTCATGGATTTTCTGCCTTGATCTCTCGATGGTGTTTACTGTTAAGCCAGAACAGTCCGCCCGGCAGGCTGGAAATGATTAATATGAGGCCATAAAGTATGGAGACGGCCAGGATATGATCCTTGTCGGCCCCTACCAGCAAAAAGATACCAACCATGGCACCCTCTCGTATACCCCAGCCGGCCAGGGAGATGGGTATGAATGTGAGCAGGAATACGGGTGGCATGGCGACCAGAAAAAGCTGGAAATCCAGATCCATATTCAATGAACGAGCGATGATAAATACCGAGAGTATGGAAAAGATATGGGATCCCAGACTCAGCAGGGTATGCCCACCCAGGGTCAGGGGGTTGCTATAAAGACGGTGCGCCTGACTGGAAAGGGCATGCAGGTGCTTGACGAGAAAAAGGTCTTCGATAAAGTCCAGATACCGGAGAAAGATCAGGGCCAGGAAACCCAGTATGCCTGCCAGGGTGATGATATTGATCAGCTGGGTCAACCAGTCCGGTAAATAGCCCTTAAACAGCAGATTGGCTGCCAGATTAAGGACCAACAGGCCCAGTACGCCTACGGCACGATCGATAAAAACACCCGCAAAGGCATGGCGCTTCTTGTAGCCGCTCTTGCCAACTTCCAGGATACGGACGGCGTCGCCACCAATACTGCTCGGCAGGGCCTGGTTGAAATAGCTACCGATAAAATAGACGCGTAGATAAAAATTGATGGACCGGTCAAAACCCAGGTCGCGCATGATCAGACCCCAGCGGCAACCTGCAAACAGGGTGCTGATGATCTGGGCGATCAGGGCCAGTCCAAGCAGGGGTAGACTGGCCTCGACCATGACCTGCCAGGTGTCTTTCAGGTCGATGTAATAGGCAATGAGCGCAAAGAGCCCGGCGGTGATGATGAGTTTATAGATCATTGCAGGGTTCTGTGATAGCCATAGCAGAACACGGGTCCTGCAGGGGCCTCAACTGCCTTGGGTGATATCCTTGGTCTAGGGCTGCCCATTATAACCGGATTCATGACAGAATCATGCTAAGATTCCGAAATCCTTAAACTTTCTATTGTACATGTCACTGATATTCAGATCGTTTCTAGAAATTGTTCTGTTTATTCGGCCACCCCAGGACCTGCCGGGTGATCGAAGGCTACTGTATGTGGTAGGCCTGGCCTATTTTCTGATAGGCCATTTATTGCTGTGGCCAGAACTGGGTGGTCTGTTAACGCTGAAGGTGGTGTTGACCGATATCATGGTGAGCGTGGCCTTTGTTCAGGTTCTGTTGATGATGAAAAAGCACCCACAGCGACTGACGCAGACCCTCACGGCGATGTTTGGTGCAGGCACCATTATCAGTATCATGATGTTGCCCCTGGTCTATAGCATCTATACCGCTGATGACGCGGCGCAGGTGTCTTCCCTGGTGGCCGCCGGGATTTATCTGCTGTTCGCCTGGTCGGTTGCGGTCAATGCGCATATCTTTCGCAATGCCTTCAATCTACCCAATCTATTTATCGGTATTTTCTTTGCCCTGGGACTTTATCTGTTAACGGAGATTGTGATGGCCATGTTATTTGGTGCACAACTGGGGGCCTCATGAGACTGCATATCCTGGGCATCTGCGGCACCTTTATGGGTGGTATTGCAAGCCTCGCAAAGGCCGCAGGTCACGAGGTATCGGGATCGGATGCCCACGTCTATCCTCCCATGAGCGACCAGTTGCGCGAACAGGATATCGAATTGAGTGAGGGCTACCTGCCGGAGCACCTGGAGCCCGAGCCTGATTGCGTGGTGGTGGGTAACGTCATGAGTCGAGGTAATGCAGCGGTAGAGGCTATGCTGGATAAAGGCCTGCGATATACCTCGGGGCCACAGTGGTTGTATGAGAACATTCTGCAGGATCGCTGGGTGCTGGCGGTCGCAGGGACCCATGGTAAGACGACGACGACCAGTATGCTGGCCTGGATCCTGGAATATGCCGGCCTGAATCCGGGGTTCCTGGTCGGTGGCGTACCCGAGAACTTTGGTTGTTCCGCCCGCCTGGGATCAGGGCCTTTTTTTGTCGTCGAGGCGGATGAATACGACACCGCTTTTTTTGATAAGCGGTCCAAGTTTGTCCATTACCATCCACGAACCCTGATCCTGAACAACCTGGAATTCGATCATGCCGATATCTTCGAAGACCTGGCCGCAATCCAGACACAGTTCCACCAGCTGCTGAGGATCGTGCCCGGATCAGGCCTGGTGATCCATCCGCAGCATGATACGAATATTACAGATGTGCTGGAGCAGGGCTGCTGGACGCCAACAGAGAGCCTGGGTACTGGCGGTGACTGGCAGGCGCGTCTTATCAGGGCCGATGGTAGCCACTATGAGGTCCTGCTTTCGGGCGAGTCTCTGGGTGAGGTGTCCTGGGACATGATCGGTACACATAATGTGCACAATGGAGTGGCCGCCATCGCCGCTGCCCGTCATGCAGGGGTGCCGGTAACGACGAGTACCGCCGCCCTGTCCGAGTTTAAGGGCGTTAAACGCCGTATGCAGTTGCGTGGCAAGGTTGCCGGGGTATCCGTCTACGATGATTTTGCCCATCATCCGACGGCAATCACGACGACCCTGGCCGGGCTGCGCAATCGAGTGGGTGAGCAGCGCATCATTGCCGTACTTGAACCACGGTCTAATACCATGCGCATGGGCGTGCATCGCGATGCCCTGGCCCGGTCCTTACAACAGGCTGATCTGGTCAGGGTCTTTGATGCGGGTGATCTTGACTGGGATCTGGAGCATGAACTGCAGTCCCTGGGTTCTAGAGTGGCTGTGTACAGGGATATGGAGAAACTGTTATCTTCCCTGATCAGGGAAGCTAGGCCCGGTGATCAGTTGCTGATCATGAGCAACGGTGGATTTGGCGGGTTGCACGATAAGATGATGGACGGGCTCGAGGCCAGAACCAACAATGAATGACAGAGTGTAGTGAATGTTGAAGACCCATAATCATGACATAACGCCGGAGCACATCGGTAAGTACACCATTAAGGGTGTGCTTGGCCGCGGCTCTATGGGCGTTGTCTATGAGGGTTTTGATCCGTTTGTTCAGCGTCCCGTCGCCATCAAGGTGGCCTCTAACGAACCGGCACCCGGTTCCGGAAACTCAAAATTTCAACGTTCATTTTTTGTCGAGGCCCATGCCGCTGGCAAGCTGCAGCATCCGCATATCGTATCGGTCTATGATGCCGGTGTTGAGGCCTATCGCAACTACATCGTCATGGAATATGTCCATGGCCATACGCTGCAGGATTTTCTGCCGGAGAAGAAACGGCTCCCGGTGGAAGAGGTCATCGATATTATCTTTAAGTGCTGTAAGGCACTGGATTACGCCCACCGCAAAGGGGTCGTACACAGAGACATCAAACCCGCCAATATCATGCTGGGCGACGATGGCGTCGTAAAGATCATGGATTTCGGTATCGCCCAGCTGGAGGCCTTTGAGCAGACTCAGAATACCCAGCAGGTGAGCATGGTGGGTTCACCCTATTATATGTCTCCGGAGCAGATTACCGGGGAGCAGGTGGGGTCCCAAAGTGACCTGTATGCGCTGGGTGTGGTGCTGTTTCAGCTGTTAACGGGCAGGCCGCCCTTTACCGCAGAGAACTATCACTCCCTCATTTATCAGATCCTGCATGTCGATCCGCCGGATGTGCGTAAATTCAGGTCTGACCTGCCGGAGTCCCTGGCACTGATCATCCAGCGGACCATGAGCAAGGATCTGGATCAGCGTTTCAAGACAGGGCAGGAAATGGCCAACGCCCTGAGTAGTCTGTTTGACGAACTGCGTTATGCCGGTAAGCAGATTGAAGACGTAGAAAAGCTGGAGATGCTCTCTAGCCTGGCCTTTTTCAAGAATTTTGAACGCAGGACCATGATGGCCATCATGCAGGCGGCCACCTGGCTGCATTTTGAGGTGGGCGATACCATCATCAATGAAGGGGATATCGACGACACCTTCTACATCATCGTTACCGGGACTGCCGAGGTGACCAAGCGGCATAAATCCATTGGCTGGCTCTACAAGGGTGACTGTTTCGGTGAGATCGGGTTTCTGACCCAGCAAAAGCGAACCGCCACCATCACGGCCCAGAGTACCCTGACCCTGATGAAACTGAATGCCACGGTCATGGACCAGGTCTCTGAGTCTGGCCAGTTGCATTTTTATAAATCCTTTACCGAGTCGCTGATCAAGCGCCTCTCCTTTACCAATCAGCAATTGACGGGCTCTGATCCGGAGACGGATGAAGACCCATAGTGTCACCCTGGCCATGACCGGTGCCTCCGGGGTCCAGTATGGCCTCCGGTTGCTTGAGCTGCTCACTCAGGCAGGGGTGCAAAGCAGGGTGCTAATTTCTCAACCTGCCCAGGTCGTCATCGGTATGGAAACGGATTTTGGACTCCCCGGCCGGACGGCTGATCAGGAGCGTATGCTGAGCGAGCGGTTTCAGGCCCAGCCCGGGCAGATCAGGGTCTATGGACGTGAACAATGGACCGCCCCGGTGGCCAGCGGCTCCGGTGTCTCGGATGCCATGGTGGTCTGTCCCTGTACGACGGGGACCTTATCGGCTATTGCCTGCGGGAATAGTCGTAGCCTCATAGAACGTGCCGCCGATGTCTCGATCAAGGAAAGAAGGCCCCTGATACTCGTGGTCAGAGAGACACCTTTTTCCAGTATTCATCTGGAAAATATGCTGCGACTGAGCCAGGCCGGGGTGACCATTATGCCGGCTAACCCGGGCTTTTATCATCGTCCCACAACCATTGATGAGCTGGTCGATTTTATGGTGGCGCGTGTCCTGGATCATCTTCAGATTGAACAGCAACTGCTTCCCACCTGGGGTGAGGCAAAACCTTCCTGATCGTCTATGCTAGTGTGATGACTCGTTTACCCTTATTTCCACTCAACTCGGTAATCTTCCCCGGCGGCCTGCTGCCTATGAAGATCTTCGAGGCGCGTTACCTCGATCTGGTCAGTGATTGCCTGAAGAATAACAGGGTGTTTGGCATCTGCCTGATCAAGGATGGCCAGGAGGTCGGTGCACCCGCACAGGTCCATGGTGTGGGTACCTCGGTCTCCATCGTTGACTGGGAGCAGCGCCGTGATGGATTACTGGGTGTACTGGTGCATGGAGATCGACGCTTTCGCGTATTGAATAGTCAGGTTGAACCTAATGGCCTGGTCACTGCCGAAATCGAGTTTCTGGAGCGAGAAAAAGAGGCCGCGATTCCGGAAGAGTTCCGCTCCATGAGTGACATGCTAAAACGAATCATGGATGAACTGGGGGCGCCCTATGACCGTCTGGCGATTCATTATGATCTGGCCGGTGAGGTAGGCGCGAGAATTACCGAGCTCCTGCCCCTGGATCTCGGTGTGAAACAGTCATTACTGGAGATGGATGACCCTTTGAGCCGCCTGTTTGCGCTCAGGGATGCGATGCGCGAGATCAAGATGGCGTCCTGAGGACGTGCGGTACTTTATAAGGTTATTCTTATAATCCCCGGTCCTGTGTTATGCTTTGCCGATTCCCGGCGGATTAATCTGCTATGCCCCAATGCGAACAGGAGACAGTTTGTGGCTACCGTTGAAATGACAACCGAGAGTTTCGAAGACACGATCACTAATAACGATATCGTTTTTATCGATTTCTGGGCCAGCTGGTGCGGCCCCTGTAAGTCCTTTGCACCGATTTATGAAGGCGTCTCCGAAAA
>JANTGN010000160.1 GCA_024762895.1 Thiotrichales bacterium | reverse complement strand
ATCTTTCTGAACAGATAGGCCTGTTCATTATTGTGCTTGGCCGAACCCAGCCAGTACACCGAATCGGGGCCTGACTGCTCACGAATCTCCAGCAACTTGTCGCCTACTTCATTAATGGCCTCATCCCAGGAGATTTTTTTCCATTTACCATTAACCAGCTTGGTTGGATACTTCAGCCTGCGCTCTCCATGACCATGCTCACGCACCGCGGCACCCTTGGCACAATGCGCCCCTCGGTTAAAGGGATGATCCAGTGCCGGCTCCTGCCCCGTCCAAACACCTTCCTGTACCTCTGCGATAATTCCACAACCTACCGAACAATGGGTGCAGACGGTCTTTACTTCTTTGACAGACCCCTGTTTGGGAACGGACGCCTCGGCCTTTTTCATCATGGTCGGGCTCAGATTGCCCACAATCGCCGCACCTCCTGCCATGAGGCTGGAGTTTCGGAGAAAATCACGCCGGCTGAGCGTCATTCCGGCATCCTTGCTCTGGACCGCGGCTTCTGACTCCTGCAAGGGACACTGCGTATCCACGTGGAGCTGATTAGATTTTTTTCTCAATTTCATAACTTCAACCTCTCATCATGGATTGAGCAATCAGCTCACCAGGGTCTTGTAGTAGTCAAGAATATGTTTGGTCAGGCGATAGCCTTTGGCCTTGGGCTTCTTTCCTGTTTCTGCCTGACTGGAATCGGTTATAGCGGAGACGGGTCCGGCTGATACAACTAACGAACTCACACCAACGGCTGCCGTACCCCGAATAAATTTTCGACGACTCGCGTCAGTCATACCAAGGCTCTTTTTCATGAATACATCCTCCATCTGCTATCAGATCCACAGCTTCCATCTACACCTTCATAGACAGATACTGTTGTTCAAATACGATTAATGCCTGGCCAAAACGCCCAGCCGCGCGATAAAACACCGCTGATTTGGCCTGGCTCAGGTCATTAAAAAACTGTCCCATCCACGACCCCATATGCGTCTCAAAAAAACGACGCTGCTCTTCATGTTCCCGTCCCTCACCAATCAGTAAGGACATCACTTCGCAAAGTGCCGCCACATGGTCCTCAGGCTCATGCGTCTCGGAGCTACGTTCAAACCCCAGCGTGGCCAAATCCCTACGTAATAGACCCAGCGGCTTTTCCATCAGGAAACCGGTGAGATACCAGGAACCATAGGGAACCAGTTCACCGCGTCCCAGTCCGATAAAAAGGTTATGGAATTCATCATCAATCGAGACCTGATTGCAGCTCCTGGCGGCGAGCCCCAGCATATGCATAGAGATGGACAGATCATCACCCTGTTCGGGAAAATCGGACAGGTTTCTTAGCTGATCGATGATGGCCTGGTCCGGTACGGAGCGTAGTAAGGCAGCCAGCAAGGAGTAGGCTGCTGCCCTGACCTCCTGCTCCTGATCTAGGCCTGGATCCAGGGCATCCTGCTGAACAGGACTGCCATCGAAACCCGTGTCTTTTTCCTGTGTGGCTAAATTCGTCTGCACTGGTGCGCTCATGTTCTGTTTTCCTTAGTTACATCAGGTTTGCAATCTCTGCGCCATTACGAGAAGGAAAATAATGACTAAAAGGGAATAATGATCCGAAATAACTCCCCTGTTTCGAAGTCAATATGAGACTTAATGGGCATTTGGACCAATCTGTCCAACATTCATAGTCGGGTCCATGGCCTCCGGATCCTGCATAGCATCCACCACGCGACAGTCCTCACACATCTTCAGTCTTTGCCTGGAACGAGCCGACTGGTACATCCAGTGACCCTGTAGTTTTTCAACCATGGTGTTAATCACACTCAAGGTCGCAAAGGGTTTACCACAGGAAATACAATGGAAAGGCTGCTCTTCATTCAGGGTCAGGGAGGCCAGACGTCTTTCAGGATCAGTAATCAGCCGAGGTTCAAGTGTGATGGCCTGTTCAGGGCAACCCCTGGCACAGATACCACACTGGACACAGTTCAATTCCTGAAAGATCAGTCTGGGCGACTCGCCACCCGCCTGGATGGCATTGGCAGGACAGATAGAAGTACAGGCCAGGCATAGGGTACAGGCCTCTTGATTCACCTTAACGCGACCGAATGGTGAGGCAGCCGGCATGGCGAGTATCTCTGGTGGTGCCTGCTCTGCCTGGTGAAAGAGATGGTCTATGGCAAAGTACGCCACCTGGCGCTTATCGTTGGATACTTTAAATCCTGCAGGCTGTACAGGTGGCATAGCCGAGGCCTGGAGACTGTCCGACTCATCCACTTTAATCAGTTGCAAAGTAGTTTCGGGGTAACCCAGGCCAGAAAGAATAGCCCATGCCGTTTCCAGCTGGTCCTGCAGGGGGTTTATAACCATCTCCGGTATAGTCCCGTCATCCATCAACAGGATCGATGAGGCGCCAAAGCTCAGGCTAGACAGCCAGACCTCAAGTCCAATACTCGCCAGCTCTTCCACATAAACAGGGAGATAATTATCGGGTAGTGCTTCTTTAGACAGGGCAGCGGATTCTGGAATAAAACTAATCACCGGATTCTGGCCGCCCTGTTCACGATACGAACTGATCAGGAGCGAGAGTCGCTCAAGAATATGCACCGGCTCAGGATAGCTATACCGAATAGCACCCGTTGGGCATACACTGGCGCAAACACCACCACCCTGGCAGAGATTGGGGTTGACCTGAATGGATTCAACCAGGTCAGTAATGGCCTGTGCGGGGCAGGCGTCCAGGCATCGACTGCATCCTTCTACCCCATTGCGACCATGGGCGCAGAGCGTTGCATCATAATCAAAGAATTTTGGCTTCTCGAAAACACCGATCAGTTCGAATAATGTTTCTTTTATTTCAGCTAGCTTGTCTTCATCGGTAGCACTGTGAAAATACCCGGGAGGCTTGATCGGCATATCCAAGAGGGGCTCAGCACAAAGATCCAGCACAAGATCCACCGCAAGGCTTTCATAATTAGGCCTACCCTCTTCCCCCAGACTGATCTTAAAGGCCCCCATATAGCCCTCAATTTGTATGGGCCGGCCGGCCACTGCAACCATGGGAACCCCCGGCTCCTCCTGGCCTTCCAGTAAAACAAGCTGGGGATGTAATGGGTCAATCAGCCTCGGGGCAAACTCCAGGGCCTCTACCCCACCGATGACTGCAATTCGACCCCGCGACTGATATTCAATCAATGAGGTGGGATTCATTGTGATCGTGGCAGCCTGCTGTAAGGCATGTTCACGCGCCTGATAATTCGTAGAGTGGGTTATCGACATAAAGACCTCATGGAGCTACAGCTCATCTTCTACCGGTTCATCTTCAAGTTCATCTGAAGACCTGGAAGCGCTTAACAGATGTTCTTCATGATTCTGATCGGCTACTGTTGCGTATTCATCCTGTTCCTGTTGAGGATCCTGTTGATGATTGATGACCTCTTCCCCGGAGGGCTCGTCCTCAGTCAATGCCAGTTGCTTACGCGCTTCCACTTCCATCTGATGACGCATATCCGCCGTGATGATGTCCCCCAGTTTCGCGAAGCTGGTAAAATCCTCATCGTAATCATCCAGACCATCACAAACATTGAATCCCGGGGCTAGAAAGAGTTTTCGTAATGCCTGTTTTCTAAGTTCATCACTCACTTCTGGTGATAAAAATCCACTGTAATCAGAATCCTCAGTCAAACTCTCGATTGGGGGCATATCGGCATCGGTGAGCACCGGTAGATCACCTGAGGTATCGGCCTGCGGTTCAATGGAAAGATCCGGTTGTTTTTTCTGAGCTTCCAGCTTCCGCCGCGACCAGCGCGAGCCAAATGCCTCATCCGCCTTTGGTGATTCTTCGTCCATATCACTACGCATCATGACTGGCTATGACCTTTATCCTGCTGCTTCCAGTCCTGTAATTTCCTTTTCTTTCGTTTAACCGCCACATAGTTGGCTATGACATAGGCCTCGGTCCAACGATAGAGTTCGGGGGGTATAGCAACGGTAAAGACCTCTGCATCACCTTCGAGATAGGCATGGGCCTCATCAAAGCTCATACTGACCAGAAATGGTCTCGGTGTCTCATCATCTTCTTCGGTACGCGCCACGATATAACAACCGGGTTTTGGCGACATCAGGTTGTGGTAATAACTCTCACACTGGTCGAGATACAGATTCACACCCAGTCCGGAATAGAGGTATTCACGAGTACCTTCTTCTTCATGTACCAACAGTGGTTCATCACCGTTCATTCGAGTATGCTCGCCAACCGTCACACCTACGGCGTCCCAGACAGTATCGACCCAGGTATTATCCAGCGCCGGCCTGCTCCGCATGATAACTGACAGGGGAAAATGTTCCGGGATGACTTCTTTCTGGTCTGATGGCGCTATTGATTCCAACATGTCTCTGCTCCTGGTCCGGCATGGCATTAGCGCAGTAATTGCAATTTACATACCAGTTGACTGAGAGCTGATCGACCAGTGATTCGTAAAGGTAAAAGAAGGAACTAAAACGAAAAAGTCTGTTAGGTTTTATACGACCGGTGCGCCAAATTGTCTCACCCTGATTGATAACTGGGTCAAATAGTCGGCATAGTTCGATTTAAACAGGGCTTCCTTAAAAACAATTTTAGTGTCCTTAATAACTACCCGCTTTCAAACTCCCGGAATAATCTAGATCGCACCTGTACATCGGCTTATTGATCACTAAAAAAAACGACGCAGGACTCCATTGGAATATGATTTGCATGCTTCTGATCGTTGTTGGGTCAACAGGCCATTATTCGGGATAAATCATATGTCAGTCATCGACCAGGAAGTACCTGATCAGTTATTGATTGATCGCTTTGGCAGAAGCATCGATTACCTACGCATATCGGTGACCGACCGCTGTGACCTACGATGTGTCTATTGCATGGCTGAGGATATGAAGTTCGTTCCGCGATCACAGCTTCTGACCCTGGAAGAAATTGTGCGTATCGGCCGTAGTTTCGTAAACCTAGGGGTATCAAAAATACGGATTACAGGAGGTGAGCCACTCACACGTTGCAATATCCTCAAGGTGTTCGAAGAACTTGGAGAGCTGGAAGGGCTTAAGGACCTGACCCTCACAACGAACGGAACCCTGCTCAGCCGATATGCTTCAGCACTTAAGGATGCCGGGGTGACACGCATCAATATCAGCCTGGACACACTCGATGCCGATCGTTTTAAAAGGATCACTCGTGTTGGTGATATTCGTAAGACCCTGACAGGGATCGACGCGGCCCTGGACGCAGGTTTCAAGCGAATTAAGATCAACTCGGTCATCCTTAAACACAGAAATCATGACGAAGTCCTGGACCTGGTTCAATTTGTAAAAGACAGGGGCCTGGATATCAGTTTCATCGAAGAAATGCCACTGGGATTAATCGGTGACCACAACCGAGAAGAAACCTATTACTCCAGCGACGAGATTTTAAGTGACCTTCAGGGACAGATGGAGATCATGCCGACGATGGAACAAACCGGCGGGCCTTCCCGCTATTACCGCCTGACCGATAGTGAAACCCGCATTGGTTTTATATCGCCACATAGCCATAACTTTTGCGAGCACTGTAATCGGGTACGATTAACCTCTGAAGGTCGGCTCTTGCTATGCCTGGGCCAGGAACACTCTGTCGATCTTCGTCGGGTTGTACGCGGCAACCCGGGTAATGATGAAGCACTCACACGGGCCATCATCCAATCGATGGAAATAAAACCCAAAGGACATGACTTCAATCTGAGCGGTGCTCCCATCATATTCCGGCATATGAATGCTACAGGAGGCTGAATATGGCAACTTCAGAACCCGTACCTACCCTACAGATGACCAATGCCGGCCTCGATGCTGCAACCGCGGTCACGGCCATCGATGAATATGGCCAGGCACGGGATGGTCATATTGCCGCCGAACGGGCACTGACCCTGTTTATCGACAAACGTGAGGTCGTAACCCTGATGACGATGGGGACTCAACCCGAACTACTGGTATTGGGATGGTTA
>JANTGN010000159.1 GCA_024762895.1 Thiotrichales bacterium | reverse complement strand
GTGGTGTACTCACGGGTGCGGTGGGTGTTTCCGACGCCTTCCTGGAAAAAGGCCTGATTGTTTACACCGAAGGCAGGGTACAGGATTCCAAGCTGCGTTATAACGCCAGTCCTGGTGATGTCATCAACGATATTCCCATGATCGTACTTGTTAATGGTGGTTCTGCTTCGGCCTCAGAGATTGTTGCTGGTGCCCTGCAGGACCATAATCGTGCACTGATTGTGGGTACCGAAACCTTTGGTAAGGGTTCCGTGCAGACCATACTCCCGCTAAAAAGTGATGCGGCTATCAAGCTCACTACTGCCCGTTATTTCACGCCTTCCGGTCGTTCCATACAGGCCGAGGGTATTGATCCGGATATCAAGGTCAAACCGCTTGAAGTTACGACCGTCGAAAGTAATGGCATAGAACCTCTTAAGGAAGCCGATCTCAACAGGCATCTGGGTAATGGCAACGGCCATGAAGAGGTGAAAGAAGACGAAGCTGAGGATAAAGAAGATGAATCATTGGCCACTAAAGACTATCAGCTCAATGAAGCACTGAATATCCTCAAGGGCCTGAGTATACTTTCTCAGCAATGAGCAGAAGTCTGACATCACAAAACTTACAGGGCAGGCCAGTTTGGCCCGCCCTGTTTTTGTTGTTGCTGATCAGTTTATCCATATCCGTTCACGCTGAAGAACCCAAACCCATGATTGCCATCATCATCGATGATCTGGGTAATCATCGGTCACATGATGCCTCAGTGCTAGACCTGGAAATTCCCCTGACCTGCGCCTTTTTACCCAACACACCCTATAGCAAGCCCCTGGCCAGAACGGCTCATGAACGTGGTAAAGAAATTATGCTCCATGTCCCCATGGAGTCGATGAATCGTAAGGCCCTGGGTCCTGGTGGACTGGAACTGCATATGACGGAGCACGCCTTCAGGGATAGTCTGACCGAAAGCCTGGATTCTATCCCGCATGTACAGGGTATCAATAACCACATGGGTAGCCTGCTCACCCAACACCCCGGCCACATGGCCTGGCTCATGCACGAGTTACAGTTTCGCCCCAATCTTTATTTTATCGATAGTCGTACTACGACCAGAACGGTAGCTTTGCGAATGGCAAGGGAGTATGGCATTCCATCGCTGAAAAGGGATGTATTTCTCGATAGCAAACCGCATGATGAGGCCTATGTAGCTGGCCAGCTGGAACAGGCGCGAAAACTCGCCCATCGCCAGGGGTTTGCCATTGCCATAGGACATCCTTTTTCCGAGACCATCAGTGCACTCAAGAAACTCAGCCCGATACTGGAAAAGGAAGGTATTAGATTTGTCACAGTATCCACGCTGATCCAGGAACTCGACAGGAGGCAACCTCAATGGCACGCGTACTTGTCCCCATCGCTGAAGGCTGCGAAGAACTAGAAGCCGTTACCATTATTGACCTGTTAAGAAGAGCAGGAATCGAAGTAATTACTGCAGGATTGATACCAGGGCCTGTCACCTGTTCACGTAAAACTATTATTGTGCCTGATGTGACTCTGGATGAAGTGGCAGGCAATGAATTCGACATGGTCGTGCTCCCCGGTGGCTTACCAGGTGCCGACTACCTCAATGCAGATAATCGAATACAAGAAATACTGAAGCGTACCGCAGAGGCAGGCAATTATACTGCCGCTATCTGCGCCGCACCCAAGGTCCTGGTCACGGCAGGCCTGTTAGAAGGTAAATCAGCCACCGCCTATCCGGGTGTTCTCGACGAAATTATTCCACCCACCGCAACCAATACAGGCAATGCCATAGAGAAGGATGGAAAGGTCATTACCTCACGAGGTCCGGGTACGGCCATGGATTTCGCGCTTTCCTTAATTGAAACCCTGGAAGGCCCGAACAAACGAAAGGCCGTTGAAGACTCTCTGGTACGTGTCTAAATTCCTATTCCACGGTCACTGATTTTGCCAGGTTTCTGGGCTGATCCACATCGGTGCCTTTCATCACCGCAGTATGATAGGCAAGCAACTGTAATGGTACGGTATAGATAATCGGTGAGAGGGCATCATCAACACGGGGTATACCGATGACCTTCGCGCCATCGGCTGCATCCAGCATGGTCTCTTCATCGGCAAACACGAATAGCTCACCCCCTCTTGCACGCACTTCTTCCAGATTTGATTTTAGCTTTTCAAGCAATTCATCATTGGGCGCAACCGCAATCACAGGCATATCGGCATCAACCAACGCCAGGGGACCGTGTTTCAGTTCACCTGCGGGGTAGGCCTCGGCATGGATATAAGAAATCTCCTTCAGTTTTAACGCACCTTCCAGAGCAACCGGGTATTCAATACCACGCCCCAGAAATAAGGCATGACTCTTTTCAGAAATCATTTCCGCAAATGCCTCAATCTCTGAGTCCAGATCCAGTACATTTTCCGTAATACCTGGAATTGTCTGAAGAGCATGACAAAGCTGTTGTTCCTGAGATTCACTTAGTTTTTTCTGCTTTCCCAGAACGATTACCAGGAGCATTAATGCAATTAACTGCGTCGTAAAGGCCTTGGTCGAAGCCACACCAATCTCCGGGCCTGCCCTGGTCATCAGACTTAAATCTGATTCTCTGATCAGAGAGCTTTCAGGGACATTACAAATCGCAAGAGAACCTATATATCCAAGATCTTTCGCCATCATCAGGGCAGCCAGTGTATCGGCTGTTTCACCGGACTGGGAAATAGTGACAAAAAGACAACCGTCACTGACTACATGCTTTCGATAACGGTATTCACTGGCCACTTCTATATCACAGCGAATTCCAGCAATAGATTCAAACCAGTATTTAGCAATCAAACCAGCATGAAAACTTGTGCCGCATGCAATAATTTGCACAGAATTTATTTTGTTCAGGAGTTCTCCGGCCTTTGGACCCAGTATGTTTTCTGGGACAGCTCCCGAAATAATTCTTCCCTCCAGCGTATCGGTAATGGCCTTGGGTTGCTCATAGATTTCTTTGAGCATGTAGTGCTTGAAGTTACCTTTGCCAACTTCACTTGCTGAAAGCTCAGACCGCTTAACCTCCCTGCCAACAACCGCATCATCTACATCAAAGATAGTCACTTTCTCGCGTGTGATATCTGCAATGTCCCCATTATCGAGGTAAATGAAATTCTGTGTGACCGGCAACAAGGCCTGGACGTCCGAGGCAATAAAATTTTCTCCTAGCCCAATACCTATTACCAGGGGACTTCCCTTACGCGCACAAACCAGATGATCAGGCTCATCTGTTACGATGGCGCCAATAGCGTAAGCGCCCTCGATATCTCCTGTTGTTTTTTTAACCGCCGCAAGCAGGTCATCACCCTGAGTCAGATAATATTCAATCTGATGTGCGATGACTTCTGTGTCCGTGTCAGAAGTAAAACGAAAACCTTTTTCTAATTGTTCTTTTTTCAGGCTTTCATAATTTTCAATGATTCCATTATGTACCACCGCGACATGCTTATTACAGATATGGGGATGCGCATTGTTTTCTGTGGGTTCTCCATGTGTTGCCCAGCGCGTATGCGCAATCCCAAGCTGTCCTTTAAGGCCTTCATTTGTGACACGCTTATCCAGCTCAGCTACCTTGCCTACACTTCTGATGCGATTAATTACATTATCCATGATGATCGCAATACCCGCAGAATCATATCCACGATATTCCAGTCTGCGTAGACCTTCTAGCAGAATAAGGTCAACATCACGTTGTGCCACAGCTCCCACAATTCCGCACATCTCAACCGTCCTTTTCAGGCCGTTCCCAGCCATCTATAGTGATTTGTTTTGAACGACTCAAGGTTAATTTATCATCCGGGGTATCCTTGGTAATAGTGGATCCAGCACCGATTGTCGCACCTTCGCCCACCTTTACAGGCGCAACCAGCTGGGTATCAGATCCTATAAAGGCATTATTACCAATTTCCGTTTGATGTTTGAAGGCACCATCATAATTACAGGTAATAGTACCAGCCCCTATATTAACCCCACTTCCCATCTTTGTATCACCGATATAACTCAGATGATTGACCTTACTGGCATACTCAATTGTCGATTTTTTGATTTCAACAAAATTACCAACTTTAACTTTATCGGCCAGAACTGTTTCCGGGCGAATACGTGCAAAGGGCCCTATGGTTGTATCCTTTCCTATTTGAGCATTTTCTATTACCGAATTGGCCAATACCAGCGTACCGTCACCCAGGATGGAATTTATAATGACTACATTAGGTCCAATCTTCACTCCATCTCCTAATTTTACACGGCCCTCGAATACGCAATTAATATCAATATCACAGTCCAGGCCTGCACTGAGCTGTCCTCTAATATCAATTCTTTCCGGATCAGCCAGGGTGGTGCCATCTAACATCAGTCTAATAGCATATTGACGCTGATAAACCCTTTCCAGTTCTGCCAGTTGCACTCGATTATTAATGCCGCTTATTTCGTGTATATCTGAACACTTAACACCCGCCACATTATTATCATCACTGGCAGCCAGGCGAACACAATCGGTTAAATAATATTCACCCTGAGCATTATCGTTTTTCAGTTCGCTAATCCAGTTTGAAAGAGCGGAAGAATCGAATAACATGATTCCGGTATTGATCTCCTTAATCTTTTTTTCACCTTCATTGGCGTCTTTTTCTTCAACAATACCGACGATATCCTGATTGCTATTTCGCAAAATACGTCCATAACCCGTTGAATCATCAAGTTCAGCCGTCAGCAGACCCAGTTCCTTACCTTCCTTGGTACGGATAAGTTCTTCCAGCGTAGCCTTGGAGATCAGAGGCACATCGCCATATAACACCAGAACCTGGCCTTCTTTATCCAGATAAGGTAAGGCTTCCCTGACTGCATGTCCGGTACCTAATTGATTTTCCTGTAACACCCATTCCAGGTCCGGAGCATCCAGTGATTCTTTTACGGTGTCACCATCATGACCGTAGACAATGACAATTTTTTTGGGTGACAGGGAGCGAGCCGTTTCTATGACATGAGATAATAGTGGTCTACCCGCCAGTTGGTGCAGGACCTTGGCCCTGGAGGATCGCATCCGCGTTCCTTTACCGGCAGCCAGTATGACGATATTAAGATCCATTATTGTTTATTCTCCAATTTCATCATCAAGGATCTGATCATTCAGAACATATTCTATCGCGAACAAAAAAAAAGGCAGCCTTTTGGCTGCCTTTTTTCATCAAAAGATGAGTATTACTTACCGATTTTCTTTCGGATATTTTCCAGCATACGTAGCTGAGCAATAGCCTCGAGTAACTCAGCCTGTGCCTTAGCATAGTCAATCTCACCTTTGCTATCGGCCAGGGCCTCTTCAGCCCTCTTTTTAGCTTCGGATGCGGATGCCTCATCAAGATCCTTGGCACGTATAGCCGTATCAGCAAGAACGGTAACAACATGAGGCTGAATCTCAAGAATGCCACCAGAGACGAAGAAGAACTGATCATCCTTTCCATCTACCTTTACCTTGATTTCACCAGGCTTCAGGCGGGTAATCAATGGAGCATGGCGAGGCAGTATGCCTACCTCCCCCATTTCTGCCGGGGCAGAAACTTCATTGGCTACTCCGGAAAAGATCTCTTCTTCCGCACTTACAATATCAACGTGAATGGTCATCGACATGTCGGCCCCTCACCTCACATTCATTTCATTGACTCAGCTTTTTCTACCGCTTCGTCAAGGCTCCCGACCATGTAAAAGGCCTGCTCGGGAAGATGATCATAGTCACCATTCAGGATGGCGTTAAAGCCACTGATGGTGTCTTTGAGTGAAACATATTTACCAGGTGAACCGGTGAATACTTCCGCGACAAAGAAGGGCTGAGACAGGTAACGCTGGATCTTACGAGCACGCGCTACAATCAGCTTATCTTCTTCCGACAGCTCGTCCATACCCAGGATCGCGATGATATCCTTCAGCTCTTTATAACGCTGTAGGGTATTCTGAACGGCACGGGCGGTATCGTAGTGTTCCTGGCCAACAACCTGAGGATCCAGCTGACGTGAAGTTGAATCCAG
>JANTGN010000158.1 GCA_024762895.1 Thiotrichales bacterium | reverse complement strand
GGCATCAATGGGGGTATGGCCTAGTGCGCCGCTCTTGCCTTTTGCTTCTGAGGTAACCGTCCATGAATGTAATAGCGGTGATTCCTGCCTATAACGAGTCTGCCACGATTGTAGAGGTGGTGGACCGTACCCTTGAACAACTCAAGCAGGTCATCGTCATTGATGATGCCTCGACCGATGGCACCAGTGATCAGCTACAGAACAAGGCAATCCATCTGGTACAAAATGTAGAAAACCTGGGTAAGGGAGGTAGTCTGTGGCGAGGGATACAGATCGCCCTGGATAGAGGGGCCGATGCCATCATTACCCTGGATGCCGATGGTCAGCACCGTCCCGAAGATATCCCCTTGCTGTTGAAGTCCGCACAGAAAACACCGGGTAAAATTATTATAGGCAGTCGCGACATGAAAGCGGGACGGGTTCCCAGGGAGCGTCTATTGGCTAACCGGATTGCAAATTTCTGGATCTCCTGGGCCGCGGGTTATCCCATTACTGATTCACAGTCCGGGTTCCGTCTTTATCCGGCCGAACTTTTTAAAAAGATCAAAATCGAAACCTCTCGCCAGAAAAGCTTTGTGTTTGAAAGCGAGATCCTGATTGAGGCAGCCTACCATGGGGTGGGGAGCCGGTCCGTTTCCATACCGGCCATCTACGCCCCGGATCGCAGGCCCAGCCACTTTCATCCAATCAGGGATATCGTTAGCATTACCCGTATGGTGGCATGGAGACTGCTTAGAAGTGGTCTTGCACCTGTTGGGTTATTAAGGTCACTTGGGGTGATCCGCAGTCGATTGTAGGTATTGAATCTGGCATTAATTGAACAATGAGAAGTTGTATATGAACAGCATAATGAAGTTGGTGTTAGTGATAATCATTGTGGTAATGCCAGCTGCATTGGCAGGGGTAAAGCCCCTCAAGAACCCTGAGCCAGTACCGATCCCCTCCGGTTTGACACAGTCTCAGGTGGTTAATGCCATCAAAAAAGGTATGTCTCGTAGGAACTGGAGGGTACAGAAGGAAGAAGCTGGAAAGATTCTGGCGTTGATTTATGTGCGCTCACACATCGTCAAGGTCAATATTATTTGGGATGAAAAGGATGTACACATCAGCTATTTCGATAGTATGAATATGAAGTATCAGATGCGTACTCCCAGGAAAAGCAGTGGCAATGATGAATGGTACTTTGGCAATGACGCAAAGGTAGAGGAGGAGGCAAAGCCTGTCCCCTATATTCATGATCGATATATTTCATGGACCAATAATCTGGCCAATGATATCCGTGTTGAACTGGATCTGGCTGGTTCTACAGAAGCAAAATAGGCACATAACCGATAATATAAAAAAACCCGCCTAAGGCGGGTTTTTTTATATTGCTTACTAAGGATGCCTTACTTGATCTTGGCTTCCTTATACATCACATGCTGACGTACGACGGGATCATATTTCTTAATCTCCATCTTTTCAGGCATGGTGCGCTTATTCTTGGTCGTGGTGTAGAAATGACCGGTCTTGGCAGAGGATACAAGTCTGATTTTTTCACGCATGATATGACTCCTTATACCTTCTCGCCACGTGAACGCATATCGGCCAGAACGGAATCGATTCCCTTCTTGTCGATGATACGCAGGCCTTTTGCGCTGATACGCAGTTTGACCCAACGGTTTTCACTTTCTACCCAAAAACGATGCGAATGCAGGTTGGGCAGAAAACGACGCCTGGTCTTGTTGTGGGCATGGGAAACATTGTTGCCTGTGATGGGGCGCTTCCCGGTAACCTGACAAACTCGCGACATTGTATTCTCCAGAAAATCTCGGACTGGTGCGATAAAGGGGCGGAAATTTATCAGTTTGAAGGCCAGGAATCAAGTGTTTTCGGGCTTTTCTGTGGCTCGGGATCGTCATGACTACCAGAAAACCCTGGCGGCGGACATGCCGGCTATCGGTTCCGTGATCCGGGTTCAATTAAAACAAAGGGTTATCGGGTGCCAAATACGACAATGGTCTTACCATGGGCGCTGATGAGCTCCCGTTCTTCCAGTTCCTTCAGCACCCGGCCGGCCATCTCACGAGAACAGCCAACGATCTTGGCCAGTTCCTGGCGGGTAATCCGGATCTGCATCCCATCAGGGTGGGTCATGGCATCGGGTTGTCGCGCGAGCTCCATGAGGGTATGGGCGATACGTCCGGAGACATCGACAAAGGCCAGGTCAATCACCTTGCGGCTGGTTTCACGCAGACGTGTGGCCATCTGCGAGGCGAGGGCCAGAAGAATATCGGGATCGTCCTTGACCAGGGCTCGGAACTGGGGATAGTGGATCTCGGCCAGCTGGCATTCGGTGCGTGCAATAATCCAGGCGCTACGCGCCTTCTCATCGAACAGGCCCATCTCACCGAAGAAGTCACCCTTGTTGAGGTAGGCCATGACCATTTCGTGGCCGCTATTGTCCTCAATCATTACGCTGACCGAACCCTCGGTGATATAGTACAGCGTGTCCGGCACATCGCCGGCATGGATTATCACCGAACGAGCAGGGTAGGTCTTGAGATGGCAATGCTCAAGAAACCGCTCGATGGCGGGGTTGGGCTTGGGAATTTGACGCCTTAGGCTTTCCATGATGTGTTGTGGTGGTGCCTTTGTTTAATCCTGTTCTCTTAAGTGTATGCAAGCGGGGGCGGGTTGTCGATATATAAACGGCACCATATTGATAAAGAGCAAATAATAAGGTTTGGGCAATAGGCGATGAAGGCTAGAGTCAAGTGGTTGGATCATATGAGTTTTGTTGGAGAATCCGGTAGTGGACACTCCGTCGTGATGGATGGCCCTCCTGGCCTGGGAGGTCGGGATCTGGGGGTGCGTCCCATGGAGATGCTGTTACTGGGCCTGGGTGGATGTACCAGTTTTGATGTGGTGCTGATCCTGAAAAAGATGCAGCAGAAGATCACCGACTGTGAGGTCGAGATCGAGGCGGAACGGGCAGAAGAGGACCCCAAGATCTTCACCAAGATTCATGTGCATTTTATTGTGACCGGCAAAGGTCTGTCTGAGAAACACGTCAAGCGTGCCGTTGGGCTCTCCGCCGATAAATATTGTTCGGCCTCGCTGATGCTGGGTAAAACAGCTGAAATCACCCATGACTACGAGGTCCGGGAGGCCTGATTAGTGAGTAATTGTTCTGAATTCCAAGACCTGCTGGAAGAGTATTACCACGCCTGGTTCCGTTTTCATCCCACCGCGGCCGTCGAGGCAGGTGTGCCAGGTTATGCCGATCAGCTGGCTCCCTATGATGATGACGATATCGGTGCCCTGGTAGGCCTGAACGAGATGCTGCTTGCCGGGCTCGATGCCATGGACTACGGGGCACTCGATGGAGACCAGTTAATTGATTATCGACTCGCCTATGGCTCCGCCCTGCTGGAGAATCATGAATTACGCGAGGCCGACTGGAGATATCACAATCCGACACGCTTCATACCCGTTGAGGCCATACATCAGCTCTTCATGCGCCCGGTGGATGATTTCGATCGGGCCATTGAGGGGCGTCTGCGACAGTTTCCTGATTATCTGAGAGGTGCGCGAAGTTACATCGGTGAAAGTGCTGACCTGATACCTGGAATCTGGCTCGATTCCGCCGTGCTGGAGGCCCGTTCAGGTGCCTCGTATGTTCGAGATCTGGAGCGCCATCCTCGTTTGTCGTCATTACGTGACCGTCATGCCCTGATTCATGATGCGGCCCATGCCCTGGAGGAATATGCCCAGTACCTGGATCAGGAGATCAGGCCACTGGCTCAGGGTGATTTTGCCTGTGGCAGAGAACATTTCGAGCGACTGCTGCAATTTCGCCATTTCCTGGATGTGGATGCCGATCAGCTCTACAACCTGGGTGCCGAATTATTTGAACAGACCCAGAACAAGATGCGAGAAGTGTGCAGGGAGCTGACCGGAAAAGAGGACACAGCTGCCCTGTTGCAACAGATACAGTCCCGCCATCCATCGGCCGATGATTTACTGGGCCATTATCGTGAACGGATGCAGGCGGCCAGGCAGTTTATTGAAGAGCATCGCATTGTTCCCGTGCCTGCGAATCAGAAATTAAAGGTTATTGAAACGCCCGTTTATCTGCGTCATCAGATTCCCTTTGCCGCCTATATGGAACCTGCCCCCAACGATCAGGATCAGCAGGGGTATTATTACGTCACTCCGGTCGCGAACGATGATTTATTGGTCGAGCATAATGAACTCTCGATCGACCACACCTGTGTGCACGAGGCCTGGCCCGGACATCATCTTCAGTTCGTAACGGCCAATAGTCGTGAGGCCTCCCGTAGTCTGCCCAGGCTGCTTAATCCTTCTGCCACGCTGTATGAGGGCTGGGCCCTGTATTGTGAAGAACTCATGGTGGATGAAGGATTTCTTGATCAGCCCGAATCCCGCTTCCTGTTATTACGCGATCGACTCTGGCGTGCCCTGAGAATCCAGATCGATGTTGCCCTGCATTGCAGAGATATGAGTATCGATAAGGCGGCCGACTGGATGGTAGAGGCCCTTGGTTTTCCGCGTGAGCAGGCCCTGGCCGATCTGACCTGGTACAGCTTTGCGCCTACGATACCCATGGGTTATGCCACAGGCTGGACTTTGCTCAGAGCGACAAGAAGTGAAACTCAAGCGGCAGACCCGGATTTCAACCTGTATGATTTTCATCGGGATTTATTGGCCAGTGGTTCATTCGCCCTGTCACTGGTCTTGCGTCGAGCCTTTGGGGATGCAACCTGGAAGAAGGTTAGCCAGAAGACCTTCGAATCCCTGGAATTACCGCAATGAAGCGGCCACCGGCTACGGGCGGTATGCGCCACGTTGCGTTGAACGTCACCGACCTGCCAGCCTGTGAACATTTTTATGTCGATTTGCTCGGCATGGAAATCGAGTGGCGGCCCGATCCGGAAAACCTTTACCTGAGTTCTGGTTGCGATAACCTGGCCCTGCATGTGGCCAGTGAGGGGATTGTTGAACAGGGGCAGCGTCTGGATCACATCGGTTTTATCCTGAGGCAGGCAGACGATGTGGATGCCTGGTATGAATTTCTCCTGGCCCATGATGTAAAGATGGCCATGAAACCCAGGACGCATCGCGATGGAGCCCGCAGTTTTTACTGTTATGACCCGGGCGGCAACCCGGTGCAGATGATATTCCACCCCCCTATAGCAGGCCAATGCATCTGAGACCGCATTCACTGGTCGGTCGGGGGAATATTCAGTAGAATTCCGCTCCTTTTATTGAAGGTAGGGTTAAGACGATGGTTGATCGTTTTGACAAGAAGCTAAAGCTGCACGGGTTTAATAATCTGACCAAGACCCTGAGCTTCAATATCTATGATATTTCCTACGCCGAGACGCATAGCCATCGTGCGGAATACATTGAGTATATTGATGAGGTCTTTAATGCAGAGCGTTTGACCGCAATCCTGACCGATGTGGTCGAAATCATCGGGGCCGATATCCTGGATATATCTCGCCAGGATTATGATCCCCAGGGCGCCAGCGTCACCATGTTGATCTCGGAAGAGCCGGTGCTGACGGAGAAGCTTTCCAATATCGAGGAGCCGGGGCCACTCCCAGAGATTGTTGCTGCCCATCTGGATAAGAGCCATATCACGGTCCACACCTATCCTGAATCTCATCCCGATCATGGCATATCCACCTTCAGAGCAGATATCGACGTCTCCACCTGCGGTCGAATTTCACCGCTGAGGGCGCTCAACTATCTCATCCATAGTTTTGATTCGGATATAGTTACCCTGGATTATCGTGTACGGGGGTTTACCAGAGATATCCATGGCAATAAGCATTTCATCGATCATGATATTACCTCGATTCAGGGTTTCCTGCCCGATGATATTCAGAACCGCTACCAGATGGTTGATGTGAATGTCTACCAGGAAAACATTTTCCATACCAAGATGATATTGAAGGATTTCAATATTGATGACTACCTGTTTGGTATCGGCAAGGAAGAATATTCGGACCCGGAGCTTAGCCGTATAGAGGGTTTGTTACGACATGAGATGGCGGAAATATTTTATGGGCGTAATAT
>JANTGN010000157.1 GCA_024762895.1 Thiotrichales bacterium | reverse complement strand
CTGGCCATACGGCCTGTTGCACCATCACGCCTGAATGAATAAAAACGATCCGGGTCACTAAAGGTACACCAGCCACCTCCATATACCTCTATTATGCCTGCCGCCTCAAGTCTTTGTCTGGCGAGCTGATAGAGATCCGCCAGCCAGCGGCCTGCGGGCGAAGGGGTGAATGCCTCTTCACAACGGTCATCATGATTCATGAAGGCCTCACGTACCTCATCCCCCACCTCAAAGGCCTGTTTCCCGATGGCAGGTCCCATCCAGGCGTGGATATCTTTATTGTCTGCGCTCATCCGTTCCAGGGTTTGTTCCAGTATCCCAGATACAAGCCCACGCCAGCCTGCATGGGCGGCTGCCACCTCCCTACCGTAACGATCACAAAATAGTACGGGCAGGCAGTCGGCCGTCATCACCACCGCCACCTGACCCGACTCGCTCACGATACGTGCATCTCCGCAATCCCCATCAGCACCAAGGACTTCGGTACCATGAACCTGTTGCAGCCAGAGCGGCTCAGAAGGCAACGAGAGAACCCTGGATAATATGCGTCGGTTCTCAGCAACTGCCCTGGGATCATCATCGACATGCTCTCCAAGATTCATACTCGCATACGGGCCTGTGCTGACACCGTCATGGCGCGACGTTGACACCGCCCGCACATTGGCGGGAGCAGGCCAGTCGGGAAATAACCAGGAATCGGGGTATGCACTCATGCTGACCACTGTCTGAGCACTTCTATAAGCTGCTGCATATCTTCGGGTGGCGCTGCCTGCCAGCTCAGGTGATCTCCACTATCGGGATGAACGAGCCCTAGTTGTGTGGCATGCAGGGCCTGCCTTCGGAATGACTGCAGTACGGTACGTACCTCGTCCGGTAGTCCCGGTGGGATACGCAAACGACCACCATAAACGGGATCACCCACAATGGGATATCGAATATGGGCCATATGGACACGAATCTGGTGAGTACGCCCGGTCTCCAGTGAGACCCGTAGCAGGGTATAGCCATTAAAACGCTCTTCTACCCGATAATGCGATATTGCCGGTTTACCCGAAGGAACGACGGCCATTCGTTTACGGTCTACAGGGTGGCGCCCGATGGGGGCATCGACCGTACCTCCCGCGATTACTTCACCCTGCACCAGGGCCTGGTACTCCCGCTTCACACTACGTTCCTGTAATTGAGCCACCAGGTGGGTGTGGGCCTGCAGGCTGCGTGCTACGACCATGAGGCCACTGGTGTCCTTGTCCAGACGATGCACGATACCGGCACGTGGAATAGTGGCCAGTGACGGATCATGGTGCAGTAAGGCATTCTGCAAGGTACCCGTTCGGTTACCCGCAGCAGGATGCACGACCAGACCAGCGGGTTTATTCAGTATAATCAGCGTGTTATCTTCATACAGGATATTCAGCGGGATATCTTCGGCCTGACACTGCTCAGAGGGTTCAACCTCGGGCAGAAGGACCACTCGCTCACCCCCGAAGACGGTTTCCTTAGGTTTCAGGGTTCTTTCATCGACCTGTACCTTGCCCTCCTTAACCCACTGCGTCAGCCGGGAACGAGAGAATTCAGGGAACATGAGGGCCAGGGCCTGATCCAGCCGTTTACCTGCCAGCTCTGAGGGGATCTCTGCCTCGAGTGTTTCAGGATCGCTCACAAGGCCAGGCCAGTGGTATACTTGCCGGTCAGCAAACTCTCGATAGTCTTTTCCATGCGTAATCTGCTCGTCATTCTGTTATTCATATCTATTATTGGCACCTTCGGCTGCTCCGGCAAGAAGGGCGATGACCCCACCGAGGGCTGGTCCGCCAGTCGCATCTATAACACCGCCAAGAATTATCTCGATAGTGGCAACTATGAAGACGCCGTCAAGTACTTCGAGGCCCTGGAGGCCCGCTACCCCTTTGGCCGCTTCGCCGAGCAGGCTCAGCTCGAGATTGCCTACGCCTATTATAAATATGAAGAGCCCGATCTGGCGATTGCCGCCGCGGATCGTTTTATTCGTCTGCACCCTCGGCACAAGAATGTAGCATATGCCTACTACATCAAGGGCCTGGCCAACTTCAATCGCGGGCATGGCATGATGGATAAATTTTTATTCCGCGACTACTCTGAAAATGATGCCAAACCCCTGATACAGTCCTACCAGGATTTTTCCACCATCGTAAGCCGTCATCCTAACAGCCGTTATGCGCAGGACGCCAGGGACCACCTGGCCTACCTGCGTAACCTTCTGGCAAAGCACGAATTACATGTCGCCAATTATTATATGAAGCGAAAGGCCTACCTGGCCGCCGCCAGACGCAGTGAATACATCATTGAACACTATCAGGGCAGCGACACCATCCCGGAAGCCCTGGTCATCATGTACAAGGCCTACAAGGAGCTGGGGCTGGATGACCTCTCACAGGACAGCCTGCGGGTACTCAAACTCAACTTCCCGGAGAAGGCTGCGGAGATCGAGAAGAAGAACAAGTCATAACTTCGGCATCACATCAAAGACCTGGGCAGGAGCCCCGCGAGTATAATCTGCATGGGCTACTGGTCTTTACCACCTTCTCTTAATGGTTCAACCGCATTTCCTTTGACCTTATAGATAATATCCTCAATACCACACTGAGGTCTGAAGCCGCTTATGGCCTCGGTAAGTATCTTTCTTATTTCCTCCTGATCATATTTTTCCAGGGCAACTGACAACGCATCGATAAACACCTGCAGCTCATTCCAGGCAATCACTTCCTCGTTGGCCTTCATAATGAGGGGGTGAGACGTCGACTGAACATCATCTCCGATGAGCAGTTCCTCAAACAACTTTTCTCCGGGGCGCAAGCCTGTAAACTGGATCTCGACATCTCCATTTGGGTTATCCTGATCTCTGATCTCGAGTCCGCTGAGCCTGATCATTCGTCTTGCCAGGTCAAGTATCCTGACTGGCTCCCCCATATCGAGTACGAATACGTCTCCCCCCTTACCCATAGCCCCGGCCTGAATGACGAGCTGAGCAGCCTCAGGTATCGTCATAAAATAACGAATAATCTTTGGATCCGTCACTGTCACCGGTCCACCCAGGCGGATCTGTTTCCTGAATAAAGGGATAACCGAGCCAGAGGACTCGAGCACATTTCCGAAACGAACCATTGTAAAGCAGGTCTTTACGGCCTCCTGCCCACTTAGCCCCTGCAGGATCAACTCAGCAAAACGTTTTGACGCCCCCATGGTATTCGTAGGGCGTACGGCCTTATCAGTAGAAACCAGGACAAAGGTTTCAACATCTGTTTTCAGTGCGGCATTGACTGCCCGTAATGTCCCTAGAATATTATTATTAACGGCCTCGGAAGGATTACTCTCAACGATGGGAACATGCTTGTAGGCCGCAGCATGATAAATTGTATGCACCCCGAATGCCGTACAAACTTCTTCCAGACGATGCTGATCCAGAACCGTACCAAGAATCGGTATGATCCTATCAGGCGTATTGAGATCACCATACCCTGATAGCAGGCCTCTGCCACCCTCCAGTTCACTATCGATGTTGTATAAGGCCCACTCATGCTGTTCATAAAGGATGAGCCGTTCTGGCTCCTGCTTGAGTATCTGCCTGCAAAGCTCCGACCCAATAGATCCTCCCGCACCGGTGACCATGACGACCTTTCCATGAATATTCTTCTTCAGGAGGTCAGGCTGGGGCTCAATCTGATCACGCCCAAGGAGATCCTCAATTTCAACCTCCTTGATATCTTCAATCTTGATCTCACCACCTGCAATATCGGTCATCGCAGGTAAGGTACGCACATGTACAGGATAAGGCTCCAGAGACTGAACCACTTCGTTTCTACGCGCCCTGGATGCCGAGGGAATGGCAAGCAGGACCTCTTCTATATCGTGGTCCTCGATTAATCCACCCAGGGCATGAAATGGCCGAACCCTTAAGGAACCGATATTCTGATGATGCAACTCAGACTTATCGTCTATAAAGGCTACCGGCTTAAAGCTATTGCTATAACTCAATACCGAGGCGAGTTGTATACCTGCTGAGCCTGCCCCATAGATCACAATATTCTTTGGCTTAATTTTTTTCTCAGCCGCGATATCCGTAGTGATCAAATCAAGAAAATACCAGCGAGCAACCATACGACTACCGCCAATCAGGAGTATCGCGATCACCCAGTTGATAAGTGTCACTGAACGAGGTATGCCTGGCACCCCGCTTAGGAGCACTAACAAGGCCCATAAAAGGGCATACAGGCTGACCGCCTGTACCACCGCCCATAAGGCCTTAAATCCGATATAACGGATAATCGCGCGGTATAAACCAAAGCGAATAAATACCGGAATCGCCAGAATAGGTGCCGCCAGGATCAGTCCCGTCTCGTAAATATTCGGAATAAACCAGGTACCCCAGCGCAGGGAAAATGCTGCCCACAATGCAAAAAGGAGCATGAGTACATCAGCAAGCGCCATGATCGCCTGCTTTTTGAGCCTGCTCATTTTCCCAAACTTTAAGGAGAGACTAACCATACTGGATTGATCGTTATGTACTCATCAGTTTTATTGAGGCAGCCCCGCTTTAAATAGCAGGGCAAGAAATGCCAGAGATAAAATGGCCAGCATTGCAATCCACCATCCCCATTCTGGATAATAGAACGTCAACAGGGCCAGGGGCAACAAACATAAGTAGTTGATTACATTTAAGAACATAGTCACCTTCCTATGCCCCCACCGCCTTGCCGCATGTTGGTAGGCATGGCTACAATGCGCCTCATACCAGCGCTCCCCTCTGAGCATTCTTCTGATGAGCGTGATCGTAGCATCTACCAGGAACACGCCGAACAGTATCAACCAGGGCCAGAAATCTACCAAACCCAACATAATGGCACTGCAGGCCAATACACCTAAAACCAGGCCGAGAAAGCCACTTCCCACATCGCCCATAAAAATTCTGGCTGGCGGCCAGTTCCATATAAGAAACCCGAGCACCGATACGGCTAGAAGTACAAACATCAGGGCCTGCACATCCGACCCCGCAAGCCACACCAGCAGACCTCCGGATAAGGCAATGAATACGGCCTCACTGCCTGCAAGGCCATCAATCCCATCCATGAAATTAAACAGATTAACGAGCCAGGTAAGAATGAAAATGGATGCCAGCATCAACAACCCATCGGGCATCACGACAGGATTGAGTCCGGCACTCAGCATAATCCCATAAGTTGCCCAGGCCGCTGCCAGTATATGCACAATCATCCTGGCCTTTTTTGAAACATGACCATGATCATCCCAGAAACCAATGGCCGCGACGAGAACACCTCCTCCCATCAGGGCCAGCAGAACAGCTTGTGAGATGGCCTCGGTAACCCAGAACAGGCTCAACCCTAGTGAAAAGGTAATGACAATGGCCAGCCCTCCGCCACGAGGCATGACCTTGGCATGAGAACTTCGTTCGTTGGGGACATCCAGTAGATTTCTTGAGAGTGCGTACTGGCGCATCAGGCCCGTTAAAATATAGCTACAAACCAATCCCCCAAGGAGCAATGCAATCATACTAAGCATGCTCAGGACTCAGATAGGCGTCTACGGTTTGTCGAATGGCATCTTCGGGAGATTGCCGAGGCTCCCAACCCAGACAATCACGGGACTTGCTGATATCGACCACCAGGGATTGACACAGGCGCTGGATTGATTGCTCCTGACCCAACAGGCGCCCCATTGTCTGAAGTAACGGCAGGGGGACAGGAAAAAGCCGATTTGAAACACCAAGCGCCCTGGCTATGGCACGAATAAGATCGGGTGTAGACCAGTCCTCGCCATCCGAAACCAGAAAGGTCTCACCTGCGGCCTGGGGGTGCTCCAGGCAGGTTATAATGAAATCAGTGAGATTCTGAAGCGAAACCATGCTTCTCGAATTATGGATTGATGCTAGAGGCAAGGGAAATCCACGTTCTACCAGCTTAATTAGGCGTCGAAAATTGCCTCCAACACCTGGCCCATAGACCAATGGGGGACGAACAATGACTAATTCCATATCGGAAGGACGGGTCAGTTCTTTTAGTAGCACCTCTGCCTCGAGCTTCGATTGCCCATAGGGATCGACTGGGGCTGGCATGCTATCTTCAGTAAAGGG
>JANTGN010000156.1 GCA_024762895.1 Thiotrichales bacterium | reverse complement strand
CCTGTCAGGGGTTCGCCCTGCCCTCTGGCGGAAGGCAGGGTATGGGCTGCGATGGCATAACTGCGCCCGAATGAATCCAGGAAGATGGCCAGCTGATTACTGCGTCCGCGGGCAGAAGCCAGATAGGCGTCACCGGCCTTATAGTTCAGGCTTGTAGCGTCCATCTCATGGCCTTTACCAGACCGCGCCCAGCCCTTCTCTGACAGCACCACCGTCACCGGTTCGGTCGGTACGAGCGCAGACTCATCCATGGCCTGTGCGGCTTCACGCTCAACGATCGGAGAGCGGCGATCATCGCCGAATTTCTCCGCATCCGCCTGCAGCTCCTTACGAATCAGGGTCCTGAGACGCTGTTTCGATCCCAGGACCTTTTCCAGCTCATCTCGCTCTTTGGCCAGTTCATCCTGCTCACCACGGATCTTCATTTCTTCAAGCCTGGCCAGATGCCTTAACTTGAGTTCGAGGATGGCCTCGGCCTGATCATCCGTAATACCAAAACGACTCATCAGGACCGGTTTGGGTTCATCCTCGGTACGAATGATATGAATGACCTCGTCGATATTCAGGAACGCGATCAACAGGCCCTCAAGGATATGCAGCCGTGCCAGGACCTTATCAAGGCGCCACTCAAGTCGCCGCCTGACCGTGGTGGTGCGGTAGGTCAGCCACTCCTTCAACATGGATCGCAGATCTTTGACCTGGGGCCGTCCATCGATACCGATCACATTCATATTGACGCGGTAGGTCCGTTCAAGATCCGTGGTGGCAAACAGGTGCTTCATCATGCTGTCGATGTCCACGCGACTGGAACGTGGAACAATGACCAGGCGCGTCGGATGCTCATGATCGGACTCATCGCGCAGATCCTCCACCATGGGCAGTTTCTTGGCCTGCATCTGCTGGGCGATCTGTTCCAGCACCTTGGCCCCTGAAGACTGGTATGGCAGGGCATCGATGACAATATCCCCATCCTCCCTCACCCACCGGGCACGCATGCGGACACTACCGGTCCCCTTGCGATACATTTCCAGGAGTTCATTGCGTGGAGTAATGATCTCGGCCTCGGTAGGAAAATCCGGACCCTGGATATGCATCAACAGGGCATCGAGATCGGCCTTGGGCTCTTCCAGCAGGTGGATGCAGGCACTCACAACCTCGCGCAGATTATGCGGCGGTATATCGGTCGCCATGCCAACGGCAATACCGGTCGTACCATTGAGCAACACATTGGGCAACCGTGCAGGGAGGGTCCTGGGTTCCTTGAGGGTGCCATCGAAATTGGGCTGCCAGTCGACAGTACCCTGTCCCAGCTCATCCAGAAAGACACGGGCATAGGGCGACAGCCTGGACTCGGTATAGCGCATGGCCGCAAAGGATTTAGGGTCATCCTGAGAGCCCCAGTTACCCTGACCATCGACGAGTGGATAACGGTAGGAGAATGGCTGTGCCATCAATACCATGGCCTCGTAACAGGCGGTATCACCATGGGGGTGGAATTTACCCAGTACATCACCCACCGTACGCGCGGATTTTTTATGCTTTGAAGCTGCCGATAAGCCCAGTTCGGACATGGCATAAAGGATTCGACGCTGCACCGGCTTCAGGCCATCGCCGATGTTTGGCAGGGCACGGTCCATAATGACGTACATGGAATAATCCAGGTAGGCCTTCTCGGTAAACACCGACACGGGCTGTTTTTCAATGCCCTCGTAATCGATTTCCCTATTGTCTGACATGGCTATCTCATTTTATTAAAATTAATACCTTTCACAGCCTGAACGGCGAAGGGCAATTCAATCATTCAGGTGACGGGGTGCCTCACCTGTCCTGTGTCCCAGGGCCTGTTCACGCTCTGACACTATCCGGTCAGCAATCTCCTGTACCGTCGACCAGAGCCACATAAAGGTCTGAGAATCATTGCGGTAGTCGGCAGCGCCCATGGAATCCACACGTCCCTGTTCCTGTAGTGACTTGACCTGGCGAAACTCCTTTTCATGGCCAGGGTTATAAACACCATACGTCCTGCCACCCAGACGCTTGACCACTGAAAAGACCGGCACATCCGATGGGCCATCGGCGATATAGATCATGTTGTTAAAGGGTATGCGGCGCTCCTGCTCGGGGAAACTGGCATTCACGTTGATCTCACCGGGATATTTATTCACCCCCTTGTTGATCTCGAACACGGCCCGGGTCTTGGTGGTGTTATCAAGTACATAGGTAATACGTGACAACCTGGGATATTCCTCATTGGTCTCGATAAATTCACAGCCCCAGACCCCGTCAACCTCCTCTGCTATGGCACTGCCACGGATGGTGCGGGTAAAACCGGTGCTCACGATGTAATGTTCAAGGGTAATCTCGTGCTGGGCATACTGGGGGTCGCTGCCCAGGCGTTGTTTTATTTCCGAGAAAAAATCGGGCAACCCCGGATAAAACTCCAGCTGCGTGCCCAGCTCACCCAGAATTTGATTATTAAGCCCTGCAAAAATGCCACGCTCGGTATAGTCCAGCACGTGATTGAGATAGGCCAGTTCGTTGGAGACCTGCTCGCAACCCCTCTCACGATACTCCAAATCCAGGGCATTCACCTCCGACCAGAACTGCTTTTCATCAACATGATAACGCTCGAACAGAGGACCTTGCATGTAACCGGGAATCAGGGTCTTGTCGAAATCCCAGACCATGGCAATGGTCGTCTGTGTAAATACCGGTGCCGCCATCAGACTTCCGCCTTGTCACCCTTGGATTCAAGCCAGCTCTTACGGTCCGAGGAACGTTTTTTGGACAACAGCATATCCATGAGCTTATTGGTGTCATCGCCTGGCTCCAGGGTGAGCTGTACCAGACGACGCGTCTCGGGCGCCATGGTCGATTCCCGCAATTGCAGGGGATTCATTTCGCCCAGGCCCTTGAAGCGCGTGACCACGACCTTACCCTTTTTCTTTTCTGCCTGGATACGATTCAGCACGCCCTCACGCTCGGCGTTGTCCAGTGCATAATATTTTTCCTTACCGACATCGATACGATAAAGCGGTGGCATGGCCACATAGATATGCCCGGCCATGACCAGGGGACGGTAGTGACGTACGAACAGGGCACATAACAGGGTCGCGATATGCAGGCCATCGGAGTCGGCATCAGCCAGCACACAGATCTTGCCATAGCGAAGGTTGCTGAAATCCTCCGAACCGGGTTCCACCCCGATCGCCACCGAGATGTCATGGATCTCCTGCGAGGCCAGCACCTGATCGGAATCCACCTCCCAGGTGTTCAGGATCTTGCCCCGTAGCGGCATGATGGCCTGAAACTCACGATCGCGAGCCTGCTTGGCAGAACCCCCGGCCGAGTCCCCTTCCACCAGGAACAACTCCGTACGTGACAGGTCCTGTGAAGAACAGTCTGCCAGTTTGCCCGGCAGCGCGGGTCCCTGAGTGACCTTCTTGCGTACTACCTTCTTGCCCGCCCGCATACGGCGCTGGGCATTGTGGATAGCCAACTGGGCCAGTTGGTCGCCGATCTCGGCGTGCTCGTTCAACCACAGGCTAAAGGCATCTTTGACCACGCCCGAGATGAAGGGGGCAGCCTCACGCGAAGACAGTCGTTCCTTGGTCTGGCCGGCAAACTGGGGGTCCTGCAACTTGGCCGAGAGAATGTAGGAGACACGTTCCCAGACATCGTCCGGCGCCAGCTTGATGCCCCTGGGCAGCAGGTTCCTGAACTCACAATACTCGCGCACCGCCTCGGTCAGGCCGGCACGCAGGCCGTTGACGTGGGTACCGCCCTGGATGGTGGGTATGAGGTTGACGTAGCTCTCAGCCACACCCTCCCCCCCCTCGGGCAACCAGATCACGGCCCAGTCCACGGCCTCGGTCTCGCCCTGCAAAGAGCCCATGAAGGGCTCTTCCGGTAGCAGGGTATAACCCTCGACGGCCTCCATCAGGTAATCACGCAACCCCGCTTCATAATGCCATTGCTCCGTCTCGCCGCTGGCCTCGTCCATGAACCGCATTTCCAGCCCGGGACAGAGCACGGCCTTGGCACGCAGGACATGTTTGAGCTTGGGAATAGAGAACTTGACCGAATCGAAGTAGCCGGCATCGGGCCAGAATCTCAGTGTTGTTCCTGTATTACGCTTGCCAACCTCACCCACCACCTCAAGGTCTTCGACCTTCTCGCCATTGGCGAAGGCCATGTTGTATTCCTTGCCGTTGCGGCGTACCCAGATCTCGAGACGCTTGGACAGGGCGTTGACCACCGAGACGCCCACGCCATGCAGACCGCCGGAAAACTGGTAATTCTTATCAGAAAACTTGCCGCCGGCATGCAGTGTAGACAGGATCACCTCCACTCCCGGCTTGCCCTTCTGAGGATGCACATCCACCGGCATGCCACGTCCATTATCCACCACCGACAAAGAACCATCACGGTGCAGCGTCACATCAATCCTGCTGGCATGACCGGCAACGGCCTCATCGACACTATTATCGATAACCTCCTGGGCCAGGTGGTTGGGCCGTGTCGTATCGGTATACATGCCGGGCCGCTTACGTACTGGCTCCAGGCCACTTAATACCTCGATATCGGCAGCGTTATAGGCGTTACTCATTTTTCTTGATCCATCTTAGACAGAATGACAGCGATTATTCGAAACGCACACAAGATACAGGATAGATATAAATTCTGACAAGCAACATATTGTGTCTAATGGATAAAAACAAGCACTCAATCCCATTATTTATCCTCTGTAAAAGACCCTAAAGTATCTGTTGTGGTGTCCGATATCTGGGTTAGTATCATTTTCTGGCGGGATGCAGTCTCGCTATGGCTTAGAGGAGCTAAGGTATGTCAGACATACACCAATGTGTCGACCGCATAACAAGGATGCTTTGCCATGCTTAAAAGACTGTTCCTGTCGCAACGCCTCAAGATAGCAATTATCACCCTGATAGCCCTCAATATACTCACCGCCCTGAGCACGGTGATGGAAAGCGAGACCACTTACTGGGCCTGGATCTTCCCTGTCCTCAGCATCCTCACCGGGGTCTTCATCCTTTATCACATGAATATGCCCTTTTCTGTGATGAAAAAAACCGATGATGTCATCAATGAGATGCTAAAAGGCCATTACACTACGCGTATCACCAGTGTTCCCTGGATGGGTGAGGCCGGCAAGCTATCCTGGTCTCTGAATGAGGCCCTGGATCAGCTCGAGACCTTTTTCAGAGAGGTCAAGACCAGTTTCGACCTGGTATCCCAGGGTAAGTACTACCGACGCACCCTGCCCGCCGGTCTGCATGGTGAACTGGCCAGGACCCTCAGCCAGATCAATATCTCTCTGGATGCCATGGAAGCCAATGATGCCTATATCAGGCGTAACGAGATGGCCTCTGAACTACAGGCCCTGAATACCGGGCAGACCATGAACAACCTGGTGCTGAGCCAGAATGACCTGATTCGAATCACGGATGAGATGGAAAAGATCTCCCATATCGCGTCCGAGACCCTGCAAAAGGCCGAAGAGAGCCAGGAAACGGTGAGCAAGGTGGTCGGGGCGCAAAATCGCACCCTCAGCCTGATCGAACAGGGAAATGAGACCATGACCCAGCTCAATGCCATGAGCAACGAGATCACGGGCATCCTGAGCATGATCAGCGAGATCGCGGACAAAACTAATCTGCTGGCCCTGAATGCCTCAATCGAGGCAGCGCGGGCAGGAGAACATGGTCGAGGCTTTGCCGTGGTTGCTGATGAGGTCAAGCAACTGGCTGAAAGCACCAAGCAGGCCACCGATGAGATCAGGGACGTGGTCCATACCTTCCAGAAAGAGACCACCACAATGCTGGACAACTCTAACCAGATGCTGAATACCGCCAACGATGTTCAGCAGGTGGTCGAGGAAATGACCCAGCGATTCAACGACTTTGCCAACCAGTCCCGCCATACATCAAAGTCGGTCGAATACACCAGCGATATCTCATTTGCATCACTGGTGAAGGTCGATCACATGATCTACAAACAAAAGGCCTATAGCGCCTTTCACAGCGGCACCCAGACCGACGAGGCCCATGCCGTACAGGTTGATCATCATAACTGTCGGCTCGGCAAGTGGTATTACGAGGGCCTGGGCCAAAAGCACTTCAACGGGTTGAAAGCCTACCGTGCACTGGAAAAGCCCCATGCCGAAGTGCATGAGGCCGGACATACCGC
>JANTGN010000155.1 GCA_024762895.1 Thiotrichales bacterium | reverse complement strand
GTGATCGGCCAGTAATATCTGTAGATAGCAGACACCGTTTTCCTCATCGTAATCACCGCCGGCATCGGTATCCAGTCCATCCCGTCTGCTGACATCCATACAGATATAGTGGCAGGCCTCATGGAGTGCGGAATGGACCGGCGTATCGGGTCGCACATAGAGTCGATTCTCGATCAGTCCCGCCTCTGAGTCACCCCAGAAACTCCCCGGTATCGCTTGCCGGGGTGAGACCTGCTCCACCTGAATACCGTAGGGCTGCAGAAGCTTGTCGAGTTCCCGTGGAGGCAGGTCTGAACAGCTGAGGATAATCGGATCTGGCATTCCTTATCGATATTCGTTGACGAGTTCATCGAAAAATGATTTTGCACCACCTTTCATGAAGTAATAGGTCTTCAGGTTCTGGTCTTCCAGATAATACTGCAGCCAGCGAACCTGCTTCCCCACCGCATCATAGATCATCAGATTACGGTTTTCCTTCTTGGCCAGATCAATATACTGCTGTAGTTTTTCATTGTCCAAGGGAACGGGGATCTCGGTGCTATTGAAGATAAACAGGCCTTCTCTTTGCGTCGGATCGCGTATATCCAGGATGATACTACGTTTACTCGCCATGGCTATGAAATCATCGGCCTCCAGCATGTGCTGCTTGAACTTATCACTGGAAATCAACTGGCCAGGCTGGATGGGTGATTTACCCAGTAGCTCTGACTCTGCTGGATATTTCCTGGCCCAGTCAAAGATTCCGGCATCGTAGGCGATCACATTGGGGATATTGGCTCTTAGTGCCTTGCGTACGGCCTTGTAGGACTTGCGGCAGGTCTTGCCGTTACAGTAAAAGATTATGGGGTTGTTGTTTTTAGCCCGTATGGTCTGGATCAGGTCGATGAAATCCTTGCTGCTCAGGGGGATGTTTCTTGCGCCCTTGATATGCAGGGTCCTGTATTCATATCCGGACCTGACATCGATAATGATGACTTTGTTGCGTTGCCGGTAGAGTTCATCCAGACTGATATAGGGGACCTCGGGATAGAGATCACGATTAGGAAATTCTTCTTCGTTCGCAAACACGGATGAGGCGAATAAGTGGCTGATCAGGAATAAAATGGTTAGGGTTATATTTTTCATAACGGTCCCTGTCTTATAAGTTGTATGTTGTGACTTGATTCGAGCTATCCAGTCTGACGCGGGTCAAGATGAACCGGTACGGGATGCTCAAAATCATTAGCAGTAGGTATTCCATTCTATATTGTGTCTATATGGCTTACTCGATAGGCTATTCCTCCTTAGTTATATTCCAATTGGTTTGATCTACTGATATTCGCTCAGCAAACCATCAAAGAACGATTTGGCGCCGCCCTGCATGAAGTAATAGGATCCTAGTTTCTGATCTTCCAGATAATATTGTAGCCAGCGAACCTGTTTTCCCACTGCATCGTAAATCATTAAGGGTTTGTTCTGGCTCTTGGCCTGGTTGATATATTTCTGCATTTTATCGTTGTCCAGGGGGACGGGTATCTCTGAACCATTGAAGATGAACAGTCCGTCTCTCTGGGTGGGATCACGTACATCCAGGATGATGGCTCGTTTGGAGGCCTTGTTCATAAAGTCATCGGTCTCCAGTTGATGTTGTTTAAACTTCTTGCTGGAAATCAACTGACCGGGTTTGATCGGAGACTTGCCCAGGAGTTCTGAGTCCTGAGGATACTGGCTGGCCCAGTCAAATATACCGGCATCATAGGCCACCACGTTGTTGATATCCGCACGCAGGGCCCGGCGTGCCGCCTTGTAGGATTTGCGGCAGGTCTTGCCATTGCAGTAAAAGGCGATGGTTTTATTGCTTTTAGCACGGAGGGTTTTTATACGTTCGAGATAATCGGCGCTATTCAGGGAGATATTGACTGCATCCTTAATACGCAACGTCTCATATTCATAGGCTGAACGAACATCGACGATGAGGGTGTTGTCCTTTTGCTTATACAGGTCTTCCAGGCTGATGTAGGGCACTTCCGGATAAAGGACACGGTTGGGATATTCTTCGTCGCTGGAAAATACCTGAACACCATAGAAGGCACACAGGATGGATATACCCGTGAGTATAAGGTTTTTCATTGTTATAAACCGTTATATTGTTGTGCAGTAGCTGTTCACAATGTACACCTCAATCTAACCTGAGACAATCGTGTACTTTAGGTCAATCGCTACTCAGCCAGCTCTTCTTTTATTACCATGACTGAGGGTGTTGGGCCTTCTCCTTCTAGGCCAGAATAAAGTAAATCTGCTAGTATGTGTAAGCTTTTCTAATAATCATTCGTTATTGAACGATATATAGGGATTAAGGATCGTGCGTCTATTCAGTGGCCTATTACTATCTCTGTTTACTACAGTTTCTTTTGCAGCCGACGTGATTCCTGAGGACAAAGAAGTCCTTGAGTTTCGACAAAGTAAGATTGGGGTGGTGACCTTCGAGCACAAGAAGCACTCAATGCTGGACGGTGTGAAATGCAATACCTGTCACCATACAACTAAGGGCGATGGTAAGCAGGAGGATTGTCACAACTGCCATAAGGCATCACAGGAAGGTGAGGCCCCTAAGAGTATTCAGGCATTTCATACGCGTTGCCGAGGATGTCACCAGTATACGGTCGATTCTGGGGCTAAGGCGGGGCCGGTAAAAAAATGCACCCTATGCCATGTCAGAACCTCACCTGGGCCTAGTCATACAGGCCAGCAATAATGCCTAGAATTTGATCTTGGCGGAAGCAGCTATGACATGGACGTCGTAGTCCAGAGTCTCTTCCCCTAGCAGCAGCATATTGCCTACGCTATCCACATCCAGATCATCGACGGCCCAGTTGTCTTCGCGATAGGTCTGGTACCAGTAGCTAACATTCACGGCGATGTTTTTACTCACCTGGTAGTCCGTCCAAAGCTTGATACTGCCCATGGCGGTCTTCAGGTCTGGGTACTGGTCTGCAGGCTGGTTGGCGGCCTGGTCGCTTTGCATGTCGATCTTGCCAGTCGAGTCGGCATAGGTGATATCGGCCCCAATATCCCAGCGACTCGCAACCTTGGAGGCCTTAAAGCCCAGCCCGACGGTGTTGAACGTGTCCTTGAATTCGGCCGTCCAGTCTGCAGTGTCGGCACCCGACTCACTGCCCGCCTGGGTAGAGGGGATGTCATCATAGGTGTAGTAGGCGTAGGTGGTGATATTACTACTGACCAGGTAGGAGAAATCCACGGTGGCCGTTTTCTGCTGCGCCTCGGTCAGACCCACGACCGAATTGGTATAGTCATCGCTGATATAGTCTGCGCTTAGTCCAATGGTGGAGCTGGCGGTTGGCATGATCCCGATCTTTGCACCCACCTTGCCGCGATTGCGGTCGGCCATATTGAACTTACGCAGGGCCGGGTTCTCGAAGCCATAGGGAGTATATTCACTACCATCCCGTTTACCACCTTCCGCATAAAGAGAGTAATCAACCTTGGATCCTGAGCGCCCCTTCAGTTTGGCAAACAGGGTATTCTCCTGAGTTTTTTCTCTTTCCTCAGTATCGTTGTAAGAGCGGAACATGTGATCATATTTATAACCGCCGAGGAAACTTAACGAAGAGCTGATACGGTAATTGGCATCCAGATCCAGCTGGTTCTTGGTGTAACTCAGGGGGCTGTTCTCAGCAGTAGCGATATTATCACCATCGGCGATGATATAGGTCCAGCTATCAATAGGGGTGCGGTTAGAGCGGTCATGGAATCGATAGTTGGCACTGAGGCGTAGTTTTCTATTAGGACGCGAAGCCACCTTGAACTGAGCAGAAGTCAGCCATACCTCGGCCTCGGCAGAACTTCGGGGCAGGGGTGGTAAGGCATTGGGGGCCACGCTGTAAGGAAGCAGGTCCTCATTCTGAGTGGACCGTCCGACTGACAGCATGCCGGTGAGTCGGGTCTGATGGGGCAGGGTATAGCCCCCGCTGGCGGTTAACTGATGCAACTGGTTATCGGGTGCCACGCTCATTTGCCCAAAAGGGTTAGGCGGTGGTGGGGTACCAGGAACGTTCGGGTTGGTGTTAGGAACGGCGTTTTCCCAGGTCAGTGAGTCGTTGCTGTTGTTGAAGAGTGATACGTGATAAGCGATATCAAACTGTCCCTTGCCCTTGCTATAGTGCAGGCCAACATCCATTTCATCCGTACTGTAATCGATGGGTTCGGGCAGGAGCGCGGCTACGGTATTTCCCACCGGCGAGTTTGTGCCCGTTGAGCCCATGGCGCTACCGGTTACCTGCGTGCCCTCCTTACCCTCATGCTGGTAGGCGATATTAAATTTCCAGTGTTTCTCGCTAAAGAAGGTGGCGCCAAAACCGACCCGCTCGCGTTTGGTCTTGAGTTCCAGGGGTTGCAGGTAGGCATCGATATTATTGTAGTCATAGCCTGTGGGCAGAAAGAGGGTGGAGCTGCCGGGGTCCAGGTAAGGGGTCTTGCCGGTATTGTTCATGTAATTGGGCAGCTCATCATATTCAAAGAAGAACTGCTGGCGTCCCTGGCGGCCACCTTCCAGGTGAAGATAACGTGATTCAAGCCCGAGGTTGGTGCCTACGGAGCGGAAATATTCCCCCTCATCATTATGATTTTCCGTCTGGAAGTTACCAATGAGGTAGGGACCTTTCTGGTTCAGGCCATTATATTGTCCGAATTTCCAGGCGTCTTCCGAGACATAGCCGACACCGGCTTCCACGTAATCCACGGAGGCCTCTGCAAAGGGCATTTCATCTTCTGCAAAGGCAGTCGCTGATGCGAGTCCCGAGGCTGCCAGGAGGGTGATCAGCTGTTGTATTTTCTTGTCCATAACGAACTCTCAGGCTAATAGTGTTATAGGTGATTTATCGTAGTAGATTCGCTCCAGAAGGGTGGTTTGTGCCATGAACCTTGCTATGACAATTGGTACAGTTCTGGCCGACCACAAATCTGCCACGTCCCGGATCTGCGTCATCGAAATCCAGGAACCGGCGGGTGTGGGTTCTGCCTTCGGTACCAGTCAGGGAATGGCATTGCTGACAAAGCTGCGGGCCCTGTTTGGTCAGCAGGGCAGGGTGGTTAGAGCCATGGGCCCTGTGACACAGGCTACAGTCTTCGGTTGCCGGAGCGTGTTCCCACAGGAAGGGGCCACGTTTTTCCGCATGACAGGAATAGCAGTTATCGTTAATCGTGAGTTGCTGCAGGGCATGGGGTCCGGCAGAACCATGGGCATTATGGCAATCGCTGCAGATGACCTTGCCTTCCAGGGTCGGATGCCGGTAGGCACGATAGGATTCGGCACGTTTATCCTGATGGCATTGATAGCAGACATCGGCCTGTTTACTACGATCCATGACTTCGCTCGGCTTATGCACGAGGTGACAACTGGTACAGGCGAGGTTTTCATTTTCATGGATGCTGGCCTGCCACTCCAGGAACTGGTCGCCTTGATGGCAGCGCATGCACATGGCGTTCTGAAATTCGGGTGCGGCGGCGTGCTTACCCGCATAGGTGATCATGGAATAGGATGAATCCAGCATGTGTTTTTCACCCGGTCCATGACAGGTCTCGCAGCCGCGGTCTGCAAAGGGGGTGTGTGTATCACGGACATGGCCGTGTTTTCTGTTCGTGATCTGCTCGTAATGGTCCTGATGACAATCGGCGCAGTTTTGTGAACCCATATAGGCACCTGCCGCCTCGATCACCGAGTCGATATCGGTGCCGGTAGGGTTGATGGCCCCACTGGCCATCGCCTTGGGCTCAGGGCTCAGGGTTGCCGCTTCAATATCAGTACCCTGTGATGGCGCTTCCTGTGCGAAGGTTGGGCATGCCAATAAAATCGTAATCGTGAAGAGAATGACAGCAAAACTGCGAACATACATGAGTGGATCCCTGTCGTTTTTGGCTAAACTACTATGGGCCAAAATTTATAATAATAATTTCACTATTTTTATAGGGTTAATCTACTGAATGAGGCATTACCTGTCAATTTGGGGCAGGAAGTAAATTCATATTTATTGATAATAATCATAAATTAAACAGAATCATTGTGGAGATGGTTTTTGTCACGGTATACAGCATCAGCGAGACTTCCCTATTCCTGCGAGAAATTATTTACTATTGCGGCAGGTATTGAGCGGTATCCGGAGTTTTTGCCTGGATGGATTAGAGTACAGATCACTGGACGTTCGGATGACCGTCTTGAGGTTAATCAGTCTCTTGGCTTTGGCCTTTTAAGGGCCAGCTTTGTCTCATCGGCAAGACTAGAAAGGCCACATTCGGTCCATGTTTCCTCTGT
>JANTGN010000154.1 GCA_024762895.1 Thiotrichales bacterium | reverse complement strand
CTGCCAGACCAGGGCACTGGTCTCATCCGTCGCATAATGCGGGGTGTTGAGGTGATCGGCATGCAGGTAGGTGACCCGCTCGGTTTCAACTGCTGTTTTGACTGACGGATCGCCGTACTTCAAGCCGATAAATCAGATTGGAGAGTTTTCCTGGTTACATTATCAGCCATAATGGCGGAGACAAGATGCCTGGGCAGAAATTGCTATGACTAATTGTTAGAATATTATATGCCGTATATAAATTTGCTACTTATTAGCCTGGGCCTGATGCTAATAGCCGCGTGTGACATGGAAGGCAACACTCCAGCACCTGACAACACGCAGAATTCTTCTCGTGCTCCTTCTACATATACTGGCAGCATCCCATGCCTTCAGTGTCATAAAGAACAGGCACAGCTCTGGTCAGGCTCACACCATGAACTGGCCATGCAGGAGGCTACCGCCGAAACCGTACTGGGTGACTTTAATGACGTCACCTATAGCACCGAGGGGCAGAATTCGCGATTTTTCACAGATGGCGATCGTTTTCTAGTCGAAACGTCTGATGCGGATGGCACCACTGGCATCTTCGAGATCAAATATACCTTCGGTGTCACACCGTTACAGCAATACCTGGTCGATTATGGTGATGGGCGCTTGCAGGCTCTGGGCGTAGCCTGGGACTCAAGGCCTTCAGATGCAGGTGGACAACGCTGGTTTCACCTCTACCCGAACAATCCTCCCCTGCCCGGCAGCCCCCTGCACTGGACTGGCATCGACCAGAACTGGAACTACCAGTGCGCAGAATGTCACTCGACTAACCTGAAAAAGCAGTACGACTCGAAAACCCATAGCTTCAACACCCAATGGTCTGAGATTAATGTCTCCTGCGAGGCCTGCCATGGCCCTGGTTCGAACCACGTGGACTGGGCAAATAAGACTGAGGGATGGGAACAACTGTCAGACCTGGGCCTTGATAGCGCACTGGATGCCCGGCATGGCATATCCTGGCAGTTTGCTGGTGAAGCACATACCGCTAGTCGAAGTCAGCCTGTGGCACACCAGAATGAGATCGAGACCTGTGCCCGTTGCCATTCCCGTCGCGGCATTCAAAGCGAAGACTATATCCATGGTAAATCTATTCTGGATACCCACCGTGTCTCTCGGCTTTCTGATGGTCTTTATTATCCCGATGGCCAGATTCGGGATGAGGTATATGTCTATGGCTCCTTCCTGCAAAGCAAGATGTATCACGAGGGTGTTACCTGTAGCGACTGTCATGAACCGCATAGCCTGAAGCTACGCGCTGACGGTGATGGCGTGTGTTATCAGTGTCACAAGGCTGAGCATTTTGCCTCTGAAGAGCATCACTTCCACCAGCCAGGCTCTGAAGGCAGTAGCTGTGTTGCCTGTCATATGCCTGAAACGTACTACATGGTGGTTGATCCACGCCGGGATCATGGTATACGTATCCCCCGCCCTGATCTATCTGTCAGATTAGGTGTGCCCAATGCCTGCAATCGCTGCCATGGCGATCAGGATGCACCGTGGGCTGCAGATAAGGTGGCGAAATGGTATGGAGGAGCACCTGAAAATAACCAGGTACATGCAGAGGTATTTACCGAGGCGCGAAAAGGGAATCTTAACGTCATCCCTGATCTTGAACGATTAATTCAGGATGACAGTATACCTGCCATTATCCGCGCCACCCTGATTGATGAACTGGCCACACTGGGTAGTCCTTCCTCATCAGCTGTAATCGTGACGGCATTGAATGATGAAAGCCCCATGGTGCGGCAGGCAGCTGCACAGGCGCTGGCAGGTGCAGATGATAATATGCGCTTTCGATATCTGCTACCCATGCTGGATGACCCCGTTCGTGGGGTGCGCATCGAGGTCGTCAGGGGCGTTCTCGATTTGCCTTCCGACCTGCTCACTTCTAAACAGCGGCAGGCCCTGGCAACAGCCCTGAAAGACTATCAGGTATCCTTGCAGATCAATGCGGACAGGCCAGAGGCGCAGGTAGAGATGGCCAATCTCAGTGTTGCACAGGGTCATCTCGATGAGGCAGAGGCTCATTATCGTGAAGCTATAATGCTTGACCCAACATTCGCCCCTGCCTATGTGAACTGGGCAGATCTGCAGTACCGCCAGGGTAATGAGCACCGTGGGATGGCTATTCTTCAGAAAGGGCTACAGGCAACACCTGGGAATGCAGACTTGTCCCATGCACTGGGGCTCTCCCTGATACGTCAAAAGCATTACGAAGAGGCTTTGGCTGCGCTCAGGGTGGCTACAGTAAATGCTCCAGACAATGCGCGCTATAGCTATGTCTATGCAATTGGCCTTCAGTCAACAGGAAAACTGTCAGAGGCTATTTCCGTACTGGAGACAACGCGTGCAAAACACCCCTACAATAGAGAAGTCCTGTCTGCACTGGTCAGCTATTACAAGGAGGCAGGTAACCCGGGTAAAGCAGCCGAAACCTATGAGGCCCTGCAAGGCATTCCACGAAAGAATTAAACGAACGAAAAAATTATTTGACGCTCAGGGGCGCCCATGAAGTATGTAGAAGTCGTTGTCGAGGGAGGAAGCTCCGACACTATCCTCGCTATTGCAGATAAGGTCAAAGCCAGAGACATACGCCTAGGTATCGTCGGTGAAGATAGTATGCGGCAAATACGATTACTTGTCTCCGATGATCAGTTACAGACGGCGCTTGATATGCTACAGCACATCCTGGGTGCTCAGCCTACTGCTCAGATTGTTGTACTCCCGGTTGAAACAGCCCTGCCCAAATCTGAACAGGATAAACAAAAAAAATCATCAGCGACTGCGGCGCGCGAATCACTCTATGACGAGGTGGAGAAAAGCGCCCACCTTGACACCAACTACCTGGTACTGGTTATTCTATCCACGCTGGTCGCTGCCATCGCGCTCATAGAAAACAACGTAGCTGTGGTAATTGGCGCCATGGTGATTGCCCCCCTGCTTGGCCCAAACCTGGCACTGAGTGTTGGCACGGCCCTGGGCGACACCGACCTGATGCTGAAATCTGCCCGAACACTCCTGGTCGGTATTTTTCTGGCAATCATTTTATCTGCCCTGATCGGTTATTTCTGGCAGTTTGGTGAAATGAGTAATGAGCTCATGTCACGAACAATTGTGGGCATAGATTCCGTTGTACTCGCCCTGGCATCAGGGGCTGCCGCTGCTCTATCCCTGACCACCAGGCTTTCCAGCGTGCTGGTCGGCGTGATGGTCGCCGTTGCCCTGCTCCCACCCGCGACCACGCTGGGCATTATGCTGGGCAAGGGAAACTGGGACTTTGCGCTGGATGCGGGACTGCTTCTGGCAGTCAACATAGTATCGGTAAACCTGGCCAGCAAGATCGTCTTTTATATCAAGGGAATCAGTCCACGGACCTGGTTTGAGAAGGAAAAGGCCAGAAAGGCCATGCGCATCTATCTCCTGGTCTGGTTTGTAAGCCTGGTGATCCTGGTTATTTTTATTTATACCCGTACGACCCTGTAACGACTCGTTACCCGAAACGGGCCAACCGATCAAATATCCGGGCAGCCGCAACACGATTCAAAATTCAGCTTATTTAAGCAACACCATTATTACTCTCATCATCAGGGTTTACTGCTGGGGCTATCCAGGCTAGATAGTCAGGATTAACACCATGATAGTAATTTACTATCACATGGATAAGAATAAACGATTTTATTTATCACCCCTCAGTCTTCATAATCTCCTCCGTATTCAGGATTTATCGGGCAAACGCCCACCAATGAACCGGAGAATGATGATGTTTGAAAATCGAGAAGGACAGAATGTACCCCAGGTAGTGTTCCATACCCGCCGTGATCATGAGTGGGTCGATGTGAGCACCGATGAGATCTTCAAGGGCAAGACCGTAGTGGTTTTCGCACTGCCCGGTGCGTTCACCCCGACCTGCTCTTCTACCCATGTACCTCGCTACAACCAGCTGGCCCCTGTTCTGAAACAGAACGGTGTTGATGAAATCGTCTGTGTATCGGTTAACGATGCCTTTGTCATGAACGAGTGGAAGGAAGAGCAAAAGGCGCACAACATCACCTTCCTGCCTGATGGCAACGGTGACTTCAGCCGCGGCATGGGCATGCTGGTGCCCAAGAATGATCTGGGTTTTGGTGATCGTTCATGGCGCTACTCCATGCTGGTTAAGGATGGCATCGTTGAAAAGATGTTCATTGAACCCGAGGTTGAAGGCGACCCCTTTGAGGTCTCGGATGCCGATACCATGCTGGCCCATGTGGCCCCCAATGCCTCGGCACCCATGGACGTCACCGTGTTCACCCGTGAGGGCTGCCCCTACTGCGTCCGCGCCAAGGGCATGCTGCACGATGCCGGTATCGACTTCGAAGAACTGGTACTGAACCGTGACTACAGCGAGGCCACCCTGCGCGCAGTCTCGGCCACCTCATCGGTACCCCAGGTCTTCATTAACGGTGATCTGGTCGGCGGTTCTGACTCACTCGAGAAATATCTCGAAGAGATGACCCAGAACGCAGCCTGATCGTGAGTTAAAAGCCTGTGATCTGCGGGCCCTTGCCGGGCCCGCCTTTTGAAAAAAGGAATCGAAATGAACAAGCAGCATTATGACCTTATTGCAATCGGAGGGGGCAGTGGCGGCCTGGCCGTCGCCGAGAAAGCTGCCCTGTTTGGCAAGAAGGTGGCCGTCATTGAGGTGTACCGCATGGGCGGCACCTGCGTGAACAATGGCTGCGTACCCAAGAAGGTCATGTGGTATGCCGCCAACCTGGCCCATGCCGTCGACGATGCCCCTGCCTTCGGTATTCCTGCCACACGTGGAAAAACCGAATGGGCACGCCTGGTTGAGGCGCGCGAGCAGTACATCAGTAATATCAATCAATACTGGAATGGCTATGTCGATGAAAGCGGTATTACCCGCATCCAGGGCTGCGCCCATTTTGTAGATGCTCATACCGTTGAGGTTGAAGGCGAACGCTACTCGGCAGACCACATCGTCATCGCCACCGGAGGTCAACCGATCGTCCCACCCGTACCCGGCGCGGATTTGGGCATTACCTCGGATGGCTTTTTCCAACTGGATGAACAGCCGCGCAAGGTCGCCGTGATCGGTGGTGGTTATATCGGTGTGGAACTCAGTGGAGTACTAAGCGCCCTGGGCTCGGAAGTGACGATTGTGGCCCTGGAAGATCGCATCATGGAACGCTTTGATCCCATGATCAGCGATGTGCTGGAGTATGAGATGCAGCGTGATGGGATTGAACTTCGTACCGGGTTCGAGGTTTGCGCACTCTCAGAAACTGGTTCTGGCATCAGTGTACATGCAAAGGATGGATCGACCCTGAAAGGTTACGACACCGTGATCTGGGCCGTGGGACGTCGGGCCAATACCCGCAAGCTGAATCTTGAAGCGGCTGGTGTGAAGGTACTGCCGAATGGCATCGTCCCCGTTGATGAGTACGAGAACACCAATGTATCTGGCGTGTATGCCATCGGGGATATCACGGGCAAGGCCGCCCTGACGCCGGTTGCGATAGCTGCTGGCCGACGACTGGCCGAGCGCCTCTTCAATGGACAACAGGACAGCAAGGTGGATTATGAAAATATTCCGACCGTGGTGTTCTCACATCCGCCGATCGGCACCGTCGGCATGACCGAGGCCGAGGCGCGCGACCGGTATGGTGACGATGTGACCGTCTACATGAGTGACTTCACACCCATGCGACACGCACTGGCCGAACAGGGTTCTACCACGGCCATGAAGCTAATCTGCGCAGGCAGTGATGAACAGGTCGTCGGGATCCATGTCATCGGTGATGGTGCGGATGAAATGCTACAGGGGTTTGCCGTGGCCCTGAAGATGGGCGCACGCAAGGCAGATTTTGATCGTACCATCGCGATTCATCCTTCCAGCGCCGAGGAGCTGGTGACCATGAAAGTGCCCGTGCATGAGGTGATACCGGATGAAGAAAGCCATGACATCGATGCCGGCAATGAATGGAAGCATGCCAGTTAGAATAAAACAGCCCGTTCCAAGAACGGGCTCTTTTTATTGGTTTGGAATGCAATTAAAAGGGGGCAGTATGAGGTTCACTCTGTTCCCAATTATTACTCTTGGTTTTAATGATCAGAGTGTAACAGGTTTAATTTTACTCTGACCCCAATTATTTCACAGCTCCTCCCTCAGCCGTTCGTTTTCCTGGCGTAGCGTGGTTAGTTCGCTCTGCGCTTCTTTTTTCGGTCTACCCGGCTTACCCTTGAAAGATTGCTTTCCCTTTTTCTGCAATTGCTCTC
>JANTGN010000153.1 GCA_024762895.1 Thiotrichales bacterium | reverse complement strand
CGCCGTTATCATTGCTATTGCACGAAATGGTGAACGATTAAATAAAAAAATTGGTGATATTAAATTGCAGGCAGGTGATATGCTTTTGCTTGAAGGATATCCAAGTTTTATTGAACAGCAACATAATTCCCGAGATTTTTATTTGGTAAGTGAAATAGCAGGCTATCATGCCCCACGTTTTGAGCGTGCTGGAATTTCTTTGCTAATTGTGGCTTTGATGGTTTTAACGGTAACTTTTGGTGTTTTTAGTATGCTTGAGGCAGCCCTGCTAGCTGCTGGGCTTATGATAGTTACTCGCTGCACAAGTGGAAGAATTGCGAGAAAATCTCCCGACTGGGGGGTGTTGGTAGTCATAGCGACATCATTCGGCATTGGCATTGCATTACAAAAAACAGAGGCTTCTACTTGGATTGCCAGCCAGTTGATGAGTATAAGTGGTGAAAATGCATGGTCTGCATTAACAGTGATATTTCTAACTACTGCAATATTAACCGCGATAGCCACTAACAATGTTGCAGCAGTACTCATGTTTCCAGTTGCGAGTGCTACCGCTGTGACTATGCAGGTTAGCATTATCCCATTTGCAATAACTATTATGGTAGCAGCATCAGCAAGCTTTGCTACACCAATAGGTTATCAAACCAATCTCATGGTTTATAACCTAGGCGGGTATCGTTTTAGTGATTATTTAATAATCGGCATCCCCTTAACTATGCTAATATGGATCGTCACAACAATAATTGTCCCACTAGTATGGGAATTTTAGTTATAAAAATATTGAAACATTGGATTAAACAAAAATTCCATAAAATCACGTCAGGATGTATACATTTATTTATACTTTATTCGTAACTTGAAATTGTAGAAGATTTTATTTACCGGCTATGAGTCGTTCTTGGTTGAAGTTTTCGGAAAATCACCTTGAAACCAAATGCCCGCTTCAACATATCCTCGGCAAGGGATCATCCTCCAGTTCCTCCAACAACCGTTCACCCCCCAGTTCCGTCTGCAACACCACATGCTGATCATCAGAGGATACATGCCCAATGATCGCCGCATCCTTCCCATCCGGCAGTGCCTGCCAGGCAGCTAATGCTTTGTCGGCCTGATCCTCTGCCACGATGGCCACCACGCGTCCTTCACAGGCGAGGTACAGCGGGTCGTAACCCAGCATCTCGCAGACTGCACTCACGGGTTCATGGATCGGGATCTTCTGATCAAACAATCGTATGCCCATGCCGGTGGCCTGATGGATCTCCTGCATCACCGAGGCCAGGCCACCGCGCGTGGGATCGCGCATGAATCGCAGCCCTGGGTTTTCCCACAAGGCCTGGGTCAGGGGAAGCACGCAGGCCGAGTCGGATTGTAGATCACCCCGCATGCCGAACTGTTCACGAGCCAGCATGATGGCCGTGCCATGATCACCGACCGGTCCACTGACCAGTATCCGGTCACTGGCCTGAATATTCTCCATGCTCAGGTTTAATCCCGGTCTACGAACACCCACTCCAGTGGTTGCCAGGTACAGGCCGCCGCCTTCACCACGGCGCAGGACCTTGGTGTCTCCGGTCACGACACTCACACCGGCCTCCTGGGCCGCCTCTGCCAGGGTCTTGATTAAGCGATCCAGTGTGGCGATCTCCAGACCTTCCTCGATAAAGGCATTCAGGCTCAGGTAGAGTGGGCGGGCGCCGGACACGGCCAGGTCATTCACGGTGCCATGGATTGCCAGTGAACCGATATTTCCACCGGGAAACTCCAGCGGCTGGACGGTGAAGCCATCCGTGGTCATCATTAACTCGCCCTCGGCAGCGGGCAGGGCAGCGGCGTCGACCTGAGTATTCAGGACTGGATTCCTCAGGTGACGCGCAAACAGGTCATCGATCAGTTCGCGCATGTAACGGCCGCCATTACCGTGGGCCAGTGAGATGTGGGTATCCTGCATGTCTCGACTCTTAGGTTTAATGTTTCATGTCATTGTTCTGGGCGGCCGCCTCGATGATCTGTCCTGCGCACAGGCCTCCATCGTTACAGGGTATGACCGCGGGCATATAGACCTCAAGCCCCACTCGCGCACACAGTTCGAAGACCTGTTCGCTTAATCGCTTATTCTGGAACACGCCACCCGACAGGCCGATGCGGAATGCCCCCTTAGATTCACGCACCGCCTTGGCCTGTTGCACCAGGGTTGCCGCCATCGTGGCATGGAATCGACTTGCCCGGTCTTCCAGGGGAATAGACGCATCGCTGAGCATCGGGAGCAGCGGTGCCCAGTCTGCCACGACCAGGCCCTGCTTGTTCTCCTGGAGGGGGAGCGATTCCGCATCACAGGCAACCGTGGCTCGTGTCTCCAGCATCATAGGCCCCTGACCCTCGAATCTGGCCTTGTCGACCAGTCCTGTTAAGGCCGCAGCGGCATCGAACAGGCGGCCTACCGCGGTCGTCGTGGGGCAGTTGATCCGGTTTTCCCACGCGGCCTGCATCAGTTCCTGATCGGCTGGCGCGGAATAGGGGAGACCAGCCTCCCAGCACAGGGCGGCGGCACTACGCCAGGGCTCGCGCCCGGCCCGATCACCACCGGGAATGGAAAATGGTCTGAAGCTGGCCACTCTTTGCCAGTTACCAGGTGATCCGTACAGGGCCTCGCCACCCCAGAGATGGCCATCGGTACCATAACCCACGCCATCCCAGGTGAAGACCAGCCAGGGTTCATCAGCGGGATATTCGAGTCCAAGAGCAGAGGCGTGGGCAAGGTGATGATAGACCGGTATGACGGGAGCACCCGTCTTATTGGCCCAGCGATGGGCGGCATAAGCAGGGTGGGCGTCTGCGACTATCGCGTTATATTTAACTTGATATAGTTCCTGTAAGTCATTGATAGTGTTTTCAAAGACAGTCAGGCTTCTGGGAGAATCCAGATCGCCGATATGGGGTGATATGACGATGCGATCTTCCCAGGCCAGGGCCACGGTATTCTTCATCTGGCCACCCACGGCCAGCAGAGGGTGCTTAAGCCTGAAGGGCAGGGTGTGTTCGACCGGGGCAAACCCACGACCCAGTCGGAGCGGTCTGGGGTTACCGGCGATGACTCGAAAGACACTATCATCGGCAGGTCGCACGATCTCTCGATTGTGATGCAGGGTGCCATCGGTAACCTGGGCAAGCCGCCGATCCACGTCCTGGTTATCGGTGAGTACCGGTTCACCACTGATATTGGCGGAAGTAGCCACCAGCGGTCCATCGAATAGCTGCAACAGGCGGTGATGCAGGGGGCTATAGGGTAGAAAAACGCCAATCTGATTCAGCCCCGGTGCGATGCCTGCGGCAAGATTCGCATCATCGCGTCGCGTAACCAGGACGATGGGCCGACTCGGGGCACGCAGGCATTCAGCCTCTGCCGGGGTGATGTTAGCGATGGCACGGACGGCATCCAGTTCATCCTCACCCCTGGCCGGCACCAGAACGGCCAGGGGCTTGTCCGGTCTTTGCTTGCGTAAACGCAGTCTTTGAACCGCCTCGTCATTACGGGCATCGCAGACCAGGTGATAGCCACCCACACCCTTGATGGCGAGTATCCGGCCAATGCGTAGGGCTTCAACGGCGGCCTCCATGGCGGACTCATTACCCTCGACAGACTGATCAGCAGCGACATAACTGAGGGTCGGACCGCAGACCGGACAGGCCACGGGTTCGGCATGAAAACGCCGGTTCATAGGGTCTTCATATTCCGCCATGCAGTCCGGACAAAGCGGGAAGTCAGCCATGCTGGTGTTGGGCCGATCATAGGGCAGGGTGCGGATCAGGGTGTAGCGAGGACCGCACTGGGTACAGTTAATAAAGGGGTAACCATAGCGGCGGTCCTGGGGATCATCCATCTCACGCAGGCAATCGGGGCAGGTAAAGAAATCCGGGGGGATGTGGATATCGGCCTCGGCGTACTGGTCGCTGTCCCGGATGACGAACTCAGTCATTGATTCCAGTTCATGGGCCTCCTGATGACTGATCTCCGGCTGGGCGATGGTCGGTGCCTGTTCAATCAATGACCGGGCAAATGCTTCCAGTTGACCGGCAGAGGCCTCGGCATGGACCAGGACACGTCCCTTAAGGTTCTGCACCCAGCCCCTGATACCCAGTTGTTTAGCCAGGCGATAGACAAAGGGTCGAAAACCCACCCCCTGGACCTTGCCCGTGAGGGTAAAGCGAGTGGCGATGTGACTGGGATTGGATGCCGACGATGAAGGTTTCGTCATCTATTCAGGAATCATGCTTCGGCGGATACGGCCTCATCCAGAGGTTCGGCCTCGCGGATACCACTGGCCCACCAGATCCGGCAGGCGCCTTCATCGGACACCATGCAGGGTCCGATGGGTTGTCTCGGCGTACAGGCCGCACCATACAGGCGACATTGATTGGGATAGATCTGGCCGAGTACCACACGCGCACAGTCACAGCCCGGCGGCATTTCACCCTGTCTGCGTCGATCGGGATCCTGATAGTCCGGGAACTGTAGGCGCGCATCATGCTGGGCATAGGCGGCTTTCAGGGCATAACCGGATTTGGGGATCGAACCGATACCCCGCCAGTTGCTATCCACGACATCCAGGGTCTGATCAAGATAGCGCAGGGCCGTGGGGTTACCACCGGCATGAGCGACTTCCTTGTAGCAGTTATCCAGGAACAGCTTGCCTTCCAGCTTCTGTCGCACCACGGAATACAGCGCGGCCAGCAGACTGACGGGCTCAAAGCCTGCCACGGCGACCGGCATCTCATGCTGATCAACCACGAACTGCCATTCCTCGGGTCCCATGACCGTTGAGACATGGCCGGGGGCGATCAGGGCATGAAAGGCCGCCTGACCGGTCTCGAGCAGCATGGCCACCGCAGGCCAGGTCAGACGACCTGAGATTAATAAAAAGAGGTTGTCCGGCAGGTCTTCTGCGACCATCGCTGCCACCGGTGCCGTGGTGGTCTCAAAACCGGCGGCAAAGAAGACGATTTTGCGATCGGGATTGGCCTTTGCGATTTGCACCGCCTCGAGTGGGGAGGCGATAGGGCGAATATCCGCCCCCAGGGCCCTGGCCTGTTCCAGGGAACGCGGTTCACTCCTGGGGACATTAACGGGGACACGCAACATGTCGCCGAAGGCAACGAGGATGACGTCTTCCTTGAGGGCCAGCTGCATGGCCTGATAGATATCTTCTTCCGGACAGATGCAGACGGGGCAACCGGGGCCGGGGATGAGTTCGATCTGTTCCGGGATCAGCGATCTGAGCCCGGCCATGGTAATAGAACGCTCATGCCCGCCACAGACATTCATGACCTTGATCTTATCGGGCAGGTCCAGGGCATGGATCCTGTCCAGCCAGGCTTTGGCATCCAGTGACATGAGGCTTCCCTATCTGAGCTCGTGGATCAGGCCGTCGCCTGGTGAAATTGCACACCATCGGGCTGAATGGCGGGTTTACGGGTCTCGCCTTTTTCGACCAGTGCACACTGGGCAGCCACCTGCTGATCGATCCAGGCCAGCCAGTTATCGAAACCCGATCCATTCTTTGAAGACAGGGCAATCACCGGTGCCGTACTGGCCAGGTTTCTCAGGCAGGTCTTCGCACGAGCCGGATCAAAATCATCCAGCACCGCCAGCAGGTCGGTCTTGGTCAGCATCATCATGTCTGCGGCCCGGAACATCACCGGATACTTGGCCGGTTTGTCATCACCCTCGGTCACGGAGAGCAGGGTGATATTCATGTGCTGACCGAGATCAAAACTGGCAGGACAGACGAGATTACCGACATTTTCGATAAACAGGATGTCGATATCCTCAAGCGATAGACTATGCAGGGCATCATGCACCATGTGGGCATCCAGATGACAGGCGCTGCCGGTCGTGATCTGAACGGCAGGTACGCCCTTACCACGAATGCGATCGGCATCGTTCTCGGTCTCGAGATCACCCTCGACCACGCCGATGCGATACTTGCCACCCAGGGCCTCGATCGTGGCCTCCAGCAGGGCCGTCTTACCGGAACCCGGAGAGGACATCAGGTTGATCGCCAGCACCTGGTGTTTATCAAAGTGCTCGCGATTATGCTGCGCCATATGATCGTTTTCGCTCAGCAGATTTTTCAGGACCGTGATGGCCGATTTACCATCTTCGTCAACCGAGAGTTTGCCGCCCGGCTCCAGCAGATGCCGATTGCCATGGGTTACATTACATCCACAGGTATCACACATGCGATGCCTCCGTTGGTTCCTTAATTAGTTCCAGGCTGGCCAGCAGCATCTCATCACCACTAACCAGGCGTGTATGGTAATCACCGCA
>JANTGN010000152.1 GCA_024762895.1 Thiotrichales bacterium | reverse complement strand
ATACACGTATTACGGGATGCTGGAATTCGTGGGTATGAGCATAGGGCTCCGAGTTTAAAAAATAATCTTCAGGAATACGCGCAACCAGCCAGGGCAACGAAAGGATACTGAGCACAAATAGCAATGCCGATGCCGCCGCCACCCAGGCGAAAAGTTCTCCCTGTGAGCGATAGATCTCAGCCAGTTGTTCTAACATGTTCAGCCAGGTGTCGGTTCTTTAAACGCACATAATGCTCTGCCGAATAACGCAGAAACACCATTTCTTCGTCACTGAGCGGACGAATCCTTCTTGCCGGCTGCCCAAGCCACAGGTAGCCGGATGCCAGTCTTTTTCCCGGCGATACCACCGACCCAGCTCCAAGCATGACCTCATCCTCCAGGACCGCACCATCCAGCACAATGCATCCCATGCCGATCAGGCAACGGTCACCCACGGTACAGGCATGGACCGTGGCATTGTGACCCACAGTGACATCATCCCCAATAATCAGGGGAAACCCGCCTGGATGATAGTCACTATCATGACTCACATGCAGGACCGAACCATCCTGTATGTTGGTTCGTGAACCAATTCGAATATGATGTACATCACCTCGCAGTACACAACCTGGCCAGACCGAACTGTCCTGCCCCAGGTGCACATCGCCAATGACACTCGCGGCCTCATCGATATAGACACCTTCGGCTAATTGCGGTGCACTCCCTTCAAAGCGACGAACACTCATCGCATCGTAACCAGTTCTTCCGCACTGGTGGGGTGAATGGCCACGGTATCATCCAGATCCTGTTTAGTTGCCCCCATACGGATCGCAACCGCAAAGCCCTGAAGCATCTCATCCGCTCCCGGGCCGATGATATGACAACCCACCACTTTCTCCTTTGCCCCAACGGTGACCAGTTTCATGGCGGTCTGGACCCTGCGCTCGGTGAAGCTGTATTGCATGGAAGTAAAACGAGTCTGGTAGATTTTAACTGCCTCGCCATGCAGATCCCTCGCTTCGGTCTCGGTCAGTCCGACGGTGCCAATGGGAGGATGACTGAAAATCACCGAGGCGATATTTTTGTATTCCAGCCTACGTTCAGGCTGGTTATTAAACAGGCGATCCGCCAGTCGCCTGGCAGCGGCGATTGCGACAGGCGTCAGTTGTTCACGCCCTGTAATATCGCCCAGGGCATACACCCCCTCGACATTCGTATTCTGAAAGGCATCGGTAGGAATAAAACCGTGCTCATTACAACTGATCCCCGCGGCCTCCAGGTTGAGATCATCCGTATTCGGAGTTCTCCCTATAGCCCAGATAACGGCATCCAGCCCCGGAGTTCGCGTACCCTTGTCACAGATCAGCGTCAGGGTTCCATCCTCTTCCTTTTCCAGGGAGCCCACCTGGGTGCTGGGAAAGATTGATATACCGTCTTCCAGCATCTGCTCCATCAACCCTTCGCGCAACATGGCGTCAAAACTCCGCAGGAAGTGCTGTTTTCGCAGATACAGGCTCACCTCGGTACCCAGTGCATTCAGAACCCCGGCCACCTCAACGGCAATATATCCTGCGCCAACGACAGCTACCCTCTTAGGCTGTTCTTTCAGGGCAAAAAAGCCATCGGAGTCTATCCCCAGCTCCGCACCCGGTACCGATGGTGTCACGGGACGTCCGCCCGTTGATATCGCAATATGATCAGCCGTATAGGTCTGACCGTTCACCTCCACGGTATGGGCGTCGATAAAACGGGCATACCCCTGAATCTCGTCTATATCCGAGTCCGACAGATAGCTGTGATACCAGGTATTAATACCGCTGATATAGGCCTCACGCCTACGCACCAGTTCCGACCAGTCAAAACCATTCACGGAGACATCGAAGCCATAATCCGCCGCCGCCTCCAGGGCATGGGCTATCTCGGCCCCGTACCACATTACTTTCTTGGGGACACAGCCAACATTCACACAGGTCCCACCCAGGCGCCCGGATTCAATCACTGCGCAACGCTTTCCGTACTTCGCCGCACGCTCCGCCACAGAGAGACCGCCGCTGCCGCCTCCAATTGCAATCAGATCGTAGTGCTTACTCATGTCTTCATCCCGCTTAAAATATTAATCTTTGATAAGATAACATTCTTTCCCCGATCAGCACGAAATCATGCCCATCAGCTCGCAACTCAAGGACCCTGCTTTTCTGCGTCATCGCCTCAAACACTATGCGCGCCTCATTCGTCTGGATCGTCCAATCGGTATTTATCTGCTGCTCTGGCCCACCCTCTGGGCGCTCTGGATTGCCGCTGAAGGGAGTCCATCACCCTGGCTGGTATTCATCTTTGTAGCAGGCGTTGTGCTCATGCGCTCAGCGGGCTGCGCCATTAATGACTTTGCAGATCGCGATATTGATCCACATGTTCAACGTACACGCGAACGCCCTGTTGCCTGTGGTGCGATTAGCGCGAGGGAGGCGCTGGCCGTTTTCATAGGCCTGGCATTACTGGCCTTTGCCCTGGTCATTCAGCTCAACCCATTAACGATCAAGCTTTCCGTGGTCGCCATCATCCTCGCTGCCAGCTACCCCTTCATGAAACGTTTTCACTACCTGCCCCAGGTTCACCTGGGTGCCGCTTTTGGCTGGGCGGTCCCCATGGCCTTTAGTGCCCAGACTGGTGCGTTTCCTCCACCGGTGGCCTGGCTGATCTTTCTGGCAACCCTGCTCTGGACGACCGCCTATGACACCATGTATGCCATGGCCGACCGTAAGGATGATCTGAGCATCGGGGTTAAATCCACGGCCATCCTTTTTGGAGATCAGGACCGCCTGATAATTGGCGTCCTACAATTGATGTTCTTTTTTGCCCTGTACCTGGTGGGACAACAGGCTGGCCTGGGCTGGCCTTACTATTTTAGCCTGATCGGTGCCGCTGGCCTGGCCGTGTACCAGCAGGTACTGATTTTTGAACGTAAGCCTGCTGCCTGTTTCAGGGCATTTCTTAATAATAACTGGCTGGGACTGGTGATCTTTGCAGGCATCGTGATGGACTACCTGGTCGAATGAGGCTCATCCGCCCTCGCTACCGACCAGACATCGATACACTCCACCCCCGCTCGTCTCAGGACACGCGCCAGCTCATTGACCGTGGCCCCGGTGGTGACCACATCATCAACAATAGCCACATGCCTGGGCAGTGTGCCCCTGACTAAGAAAGCGCCGCGAAGATTCCGGCGGCGTTGGCTGCGACTCAGGCCCACCTGGCTACTGGTAGCGCACTGACGTATCACCACTTCCCGAAGTAAAGGGATACCCATTGCCCTGGCCACGGGTAAGAACAGTTCAATCGACTGATTAAAGCCTCGTTGGCGCAAACGTGAGACGTGCAGTGGCACCGGCACCAGGGCCTGCGGTATGACGATGGACGTATCAGAAAGATGCTCCGTCATCAGACGACCCAGCAAACGGGCTACCGGCAACTGCCGGTGATACTTCAATCCCATCAACAGGCCGTCCAGAGGGGCCCGGTATCGCCAGAATGAAAGACTGGCATCATAGGCTGGTGGTTTTCTGATACAGTGGCCACAGAGACCCTGAAAACCATGCTCTACAGGCAGGGCACATCGTGGGCAGGCAGGCCAGTTCAGGGTAAGGAGATCGCCACATTCAAGACAGAGGTCAGCTCCCCGCTGCGCTGATGCCCCGCAGACCAGGCAGGCCGGTGACAGGATGAGTTCCATGAACCGATACAGATCGGGCATAATGTCATTCCCTGACAGTTTATGTAATGAATCATAGGCCATACCACCCTCGAGAGTCATCCCCAAGGGTATAAAGTTGACAGTCCTGTCCGATTCACTAGACTGACAACCCCTACATTGATATACCTCTATTCCATGTCTGAACAGTCATCTGAACGCATCGTCACCGGTCAATCGGCAGCCAATGCCGCAAAATTCTTCAACTATGGCAACATCCTGGCCATCGTAATTCCCGTACCTTTTATCGCCCTCTGGTTCGGTGGCTCGATGCTGTTCTATGCATTCAACCGGCACCACCCCAACCCCAAGGTCGGTCAATACACCCAGCAGGCGGCCTATCGTTTCTATGCGCTGACGGGTTTTCTCGTGGTGGTCGCCACCTTTTTCCCGGTCAAGATCAGCTATTATCTGACCTTCTGGGCCATCGCTGCGGCCATTATCATTCCCTGGTCCATCCATGATATTCGCAAGATTAAGCGTGATACCTGGGATGATGTCGTTTACGAGGAGAATGCCCCTCATGTCTGAAATCCGTCATGACTGGAATCTGGGTGAAATTCGAGCACTCTTCGACCTGCCCTTCAACGACCTCCTGTTCAGGGCACATACCCTGCACCGTGAATACCATGACCCCAATGGGGTGCAGATCAGCAGCCTGCTTTCCATCAAGACCGGTGCCTGCCCCGAGGATTGTTCCTATTGTTCACAAAGCGCCAGGAACGAAACGGAGCTAGAACGTGAAACCTTGATGCCTCTGAACGAGGTCCTTGAGGCCGCTCAGGCCGCACAGGATAACGGTGCATCGCGATTCTGTATGGGTGCCGCTTGGCGCAACCCTACGGATAAGAATCTGGACAAGGTCATAGAGATGATTCAGGGCGTCAAGGCACTGGGACTGCAATCCTGCGTCACCCTGGGCATGCTCAGCGATAAACAGGCCGAACGTCTTCGAGAGGCAGGGCTCGATTATTACAATCATAACCTCGACACCTCACCGGAATTCTATGGTAATGTCATCACCACCCGCGTCTACCAGGATCGCCTGGACACCCTGAAGCATGTACGTGATGCCGGTATCAATGTCTGTTCCGGCGGCATACTGGGTATGGGCGAGAGTAGTACCGATCGCGCCTCCATGCTGCAACAACTAGCCAACATGCCGATCCACCCGGAGTCCGTTCCAATCAACCTGTTGGTACAGGTGGAGGGCACCCCATTACATGGCAGCGAAGAGCTGGACCCCATCGAATTTATCCGCAGCATAGCCGTGGCACGTATCCTGATGCCCAGATCCGACGTCCGACTCTCTGCCGGCCGTACGGAGATGTCCGATGAAATGCAGGCCCTGTGCTTTTTTGCCGGCGCCAATTCGATCTTCTATGGCGAACGCCTGCTGACCACGGATAACGCCGGAACCAACCACGACCAGCAGCTTTTCCAACGCCTTGGCCTGCATGCCACCGAAATAGAAGAGGACCCACAGGATCATGCCTGTGGCAGTCACCTCATCCAACAGGCACAGCAAGCCCAACAGCAATGAAAGACCTTGCTGCTGAACTGCAGCAAAGGCGCCAACAGGCGCTGTACCGCCATCGTCGTATTGCAGAAGCCCCTCAGGGCCCACTGATGCTGATCGATGGCCGCGAAGTCCTGGCCTTCTGTAGTAATGACTACCTGGGCCTGGCCAATCACCCGGAGGTCGTGAAGTCCTTCAAACAGGCCGTGGATACCTACGGCGTCGGCAGCGGGGCGGCCCACCTCATCAATGGTCATACCCAGGCACACCACGCACTGGAAGAAGAACTGGCTGAGTTCACTGGCCGCGAACGCGCACTGTTATTTTCGACCGGTTACATGGCCAACCTTGGCGTGGTCTCCAGCCTGTTGACTCAAGTGGACGCTGTCTTTGAAGACCGCTTAAACCATGCCTCACTGATGGATGCCGGCCTGCTTTCCAGGGCTCGTTTTTCACGTTACGAACATGCCAGCCCAAAGGCACTTGCCCAAAAGATCGATCGTTCTGGTGCCGAAGAAAAACTCATCCTCACCGATGGCGTCTTCAGCATGGATGGTGATATCGCTCCACTTCCAGAGCTGGCACGTATCGCCAGGGAGCAGGAAGCATGGCTCATGGTGGATGATGCCCATGGCATTGGCGTGCTCGGTGAGCATGGCAAGGGCAGCCTGGAGCATCTTGCTCTGGACGCGAAAGACGTACCTATACTCATGGGCACCCTGGGTAAAGCACTCGGCACCTCAGGGGCATTTGTAGCGGGCAGTCACGACCTCATTGAGTTTCTGATCCAGACTGCACGCACCTATATCTACACCACGGCCATGCCTGCGGCCATCGCGGAAGCAACCCGCACCAGCCTGAAACTGGTGCAGCAGGAAGGCTGGTGTCGGGCAGAGCTGAGCAATCTTATTCAGCGCTTTCGAAATGGCGCGAAAGAACTGGGACTGGATCTCATGCCCTCCGAAACCCCCATCCAGCCACTGCTGATTGGCGACACGGTCAAGGCCGTTTCCATTAGCGAAAAACTGCTGGAACACGACATCCTGGTATCCGCCATACGCCCACCCACCGTCCCCGAGGGGACTGCAAGACTGAGATTCACTTTCTCTGTAGGGCATACCGAAGAACAGATCGATCGACTACTCATGGCACTGGAACGGACAATTCAATAACACCGCCC
>JANTGN010000151.1 GCA_024762895.1 Thiotrichales bacterium | reverse complement strand
AGGCCAGACCGGCCGCAACCAGGCTGCTGGTGATGATTTGAGTCATTTTCATACAGTAGTACTCCTCGGTGTTGTTGTGGTTCGTTTATTCGCAATCTGGCTCTTCTTCGCCTTCTGTTTCTCCTTCTTTCTTTTTACCTTCTTCGGCGTCATCAAAAACGGCCCCCTGGATGCCACAGATGGACAGCCCGAAGACGTTGGAAGAACCGGCCCAACTGGCATTGGCAGCCAGGAAGGTAAGGGCAATTAGCAGTAGCAGTGTTTTTTTAATCATGGTCATGTCACTTGTTTGTGAATTAAGTCTCCGGATACTTATAGCAACGCCTATGCCAAAAGTATTAATCATCTGGCATTACGGGGTGCTGCTTTGAAGAATGTTTTATAAGAAGAAAGATCTAACGCCTTGATTAATTGCAATAAATATCAAGATATTTCATTAAAATGAGGATGAATTTATTAAAGAAAAATTAGCACTCTCTAATAAATAAATTGATGAATCTGGAAGATTCAAAGAGGACTTAGTGCCTGGATATGACGAAAATGGCAGTGTTGTCAGTTATTTTGTCAGGACAATCTGACAAAGCTGACATGAGGGGCCGTTAGGCCCCAATGATGTCATGACATCAGGCTTGTTTATTAGTCTTGATGCCCAGTAGCCTATAGGCGGGGCACCAGCCAATCAGACCGGTGGCCAGAGGTATGACACCCAGCCAGCCCCAGGGGGTCTGGGGACCGATAAATACAATACTAATCAGGGCAATGCCGATAATGACACGCAGTACGCGGTCGATCATTCCTTCATTCATGGTTTGTTCCTCGCTTGCGGATATTTGATTGAGAGCCCTTAGTTTATCCGTGAGACACCTATGCGTCTGTAACCTAGTCACACTGCATAAGTTGATTGATTTGATCACGATCCAGGAGTCTGATGGAGCCTCGCCCTAATTGAATCCAGCCTTTTTTTTCGAATTCCTTGAGCTGGCGACTGACGACCTCGCGTGCACTGCCCAGTTCAACGGCCAGTTCCTGATGTGTGGCCTGTATCTGTCCACTGTCATTGGCCAGGGTGATCAGGCGTTCGGCAAGACGGCAATCAAGGCGCCGAAAGGCCAGGTCCTCAATCACCGTTAATAGATCAGTCAGCCGTTTGCTATAGCCCTCAAGCACAAAGGCTCGAAATCCTTCTGACTGGGTCAGTGCCTTATTAAAAGAAGACGCGGGTATCATGACCGCCCTGACGTCTGTTTCTGTAATCCCCTGGGCAGGGTAGTCATTTGAGGCCATCAGGCAGGATGTGGTCAGGACGCAGGATTCTCCTGCCTTGACCCGATAGAGGACGATTTCGCGGCCACTTGCCGCCAGTTGCTGAACTCGGATCCTGCCCTCGATGACCAGGAAATAATTATCGCAATGATCGCCAATTCTGAAGACTACGGTGCCTTTCGGGACGGAGATGACCTGGGCCCTGTCGAGGGCACTCAGTCCTGCCTGATCATGGACTGAGGCCAGTCTGGGAAAATGAGATAACCAGTTGTCTAGTGTCATCGTTGAATGGATCCGTTACGGGCAGCCTGAAAGCCGTTGAGAAATTCCATCATACATTGGCCCAGGTTTAATAGATCGTAGCCACCCTCAAGGAGTAGTAATGTTGGGGTTTGAATCTTTATACCTATCTGTTGGCCGACCGTATAGAAATCCTTCACCTGTAGATTGATGTCGTCATCCTGGATGGTATCCGAGGCCAGTGTGTCCAGGCCGAGGGAGACAATGGCGTAATCCGGCTGGTAGTTCGTTAGTTTATCCAGCAAGGTGTCGAGCTGTAGCTGGTACTGGCTGAGGTCCGTGCCGAAGCGCAGGGTTTCCAGGCTGGCATGGGGATAGTCCAGTTGCTCCTGGCTGTCCAGATAAGGGTAGTTTTGCCAGGGGTCGGCATGTAATGAAAAGTAGGGTGTGCTGGAATTGGAAAATTCGATACTGCCATCACCGAGGTGGTAATCAATATCCAGTACCGGGCAGCATCGGGACGAGCCGGCCAGGGGCTTCGCCGCCAGATAGGCATTATTAAAATAACAGTAGCCGCCGTAACGGCGTTTGCCGGCATGATGCCCGGGAGGCCGGCACAGGGCGATGGCATCGTTGCCGGTGTCTAGCATGCGCGATGCTGCCGAGAGGGCGGTGGCAGCGGTATTAAGGGCAGCGTGAATCGTTCGAGCCCCGATCGGTGTGCCGATCTCGCGACAATACATGCCACCCTGAAAACGCAATGGTGAGTTGCTCAAGTCCGGGTGAAAAATCGAGGGTATGTATTCCTGCTGGTCATGTAGCTGTTCAGCAATGGCCATCAGAAATTCCACATAATCCCGGTCATGCAGCTGAAGCACCTGTTCTTCCGCCATCTCGCTGATCTCGATGAGATCCAGGTCAGGTACGGCGTTGAGGGCAGTCACTATGGCATCGATGCGCTCTGGTGTCTCCGGATGTTCGATGGCCGGGATGCCATCAGAGAGATCGACGCTGGGGCAATGGTCGGCCTGAAGCGAGGGAACAAACACCGGGGTTGTCATGTGAGATCAACCTGCATCTGCGCACCTTGAGGATGTTCAAAATCCTCGATTCTTGGATGAGCCCATAGCGAAATGATTTTCTGTAACAGCTTGGCCGCAACAGTTTGTGATACCTGGCTGGGTTCCGGGATGAGCTCCAGGATGTCAGCGCCGCGTAGATCGATGCTGGTGTTGCCGATCAGTTTTTCAAGGATATCCAGCCCCTGATGCCAGCTCAGTCCTCCTGGCTGAGGGGTACCAACCCCGGGGACCAGGGACGGATCAAAACCATCCATGTCAATGGAAAGCCAGGCCGGGCCTTCGAGACTATCGAGTGTATACAGCAATCGGGACCAGTGTTCTGAATGTCTCAGGTCTCGATCAGACCAGATATCGATAGAGGGATTGTCTTTAATCAGTCTTGCTTCATCTTCAAACAGGGAACGAATACCGACGAGGAGGAGACGATAGCCTGACTGGTGTAGTCGCCATGCAGGACAGGCATGGCTGTAGACCGTACCCTGGTAAGTCTGTCGTAGATCGGCATGGGCATCGATAATGACAATGGTGCCACCATCCATTCTGGCCCTGACCTGATCGGGGGTCAGGCTATGCTCACCACCCAGGCCGATATACAGGGCTTTGGGAGATAACTCTGAGACCCTTTGGTGAATCCGGTTGAAAAAAGCCGCTGCGGGTTCCTCATTCATGGGAGCGATAGGGTCTAGAACGGCGGGCCATAGATATTTCATGGGTGACCATGCCAGGTCTTCTTCAAAAAATTCCAGTTGACTGGTGGCTTTTAAAATGGCCTCAGGGGCCGATGCCGTACCAGGTCGATTGCTAACGGTGCCCTCGTAGCATAGTGGCTGAATCAGGACGTCGGCCTTGTCGCTGCTCGTATTCGGTAAGCCCTGAAAGCGTAATTCTTCCGTCACGTTGTTGGTTCCACCTAGTCTTCCCAGAGGTTAAATTGTCGGTGTATGACGCTGGGTAATGAAAAGGCCGCCGCCAGTCCCAGGATGCCGCAGGCGGGAATAGAGACTGAGCGTTCTTTGCTAACTGTGGCAAATTTTTCTATGAGTTTCTCCGGTTTGATCCCGAGATCATGATCGGAAAAAAGAAGAAAGCCCCATAAGTGATAGAAGCTTGGGACGGTAATGCCATAGCTCTGTATATAGCCAAAACACTCATGGATCTTTTTGCGAATGAGCAGATGGTTTTCAAGGCTATTGGGGGTCAGGGCACCGGCCTGTGTGGCGATGATAGCGCCAGGACTCAGGTGTTTCTTCAGGCGGGTATAAAACTCCTTGCCATAGAGGTTGGCCTGCGGAGAGTCCCAGTCATGGATGTCGATCAGGTCGCCAATGACGATGTCGAACTGATCTTCGCTTTGATCCAGGAAGACATTGATATCCATATATCTAACTTCGAGTCTGGGATCATTGAAGGCGGCCTTTCCCCAGTTGGGAATCCATTGCCTGCATAATCCGACCAGTTCCTCATCGATATCCACCATGACGACCTTTTCGACATTCGGGTGACGCAGTACCTCTCTTGCCGAGGCACCCTCGGCACCCCCCATGATCATCACCTTTTTAGGGTCGGGGTGTATGAGCATGGCCGGGTGTACGAGGCCTTCGTGATATAGCGCCTCATCCGAAGCACAGGACTGTATGTCTCCATCCAGTGCGAGGCAGGTGCCATGGATGGGGGACTCAAAAAAGAGATATTCCTGGAAGCGCGTTTCCCCATGCGCCAGGACCCTGTCGATCTTGCGTGTGATGTGATCGCCACGATTAGCTTGCTGGCTGTATTTCAACATGATGCACCTCGTTTATGATTCTGTGTGTTCAGGCGGCCATTCCAGGGTGCGTACCTTGTCAGGGATGAGTTCAAGCTGCCTGATGAGGCAGCGATCCTCCCTCGTAACGCGATATCCATCAATAAATACATGTTCGATGATTCTACGAAGAAAGTCACCATCCATCTGGCCGGCGGTGTCGGGTTTCATCAGTCCCATCAGATACATTGGGGTACTGAACCCTGAATCGTCGAAATGTGGGATATGGTATTCGAGTTCCAGGCGTCTGGCCCCCTGTCGACCATAAAAAAACGATTGACGTTCTTCAGCTTCAATCAGTAGCCAGCGTTGTTTTTGTTGGGTGTAGTGTGTAAAGGCATGCTGGCAAATTCTGCTGCCCAGGCCCTGATTGCGATACCTGGGTTCGACCGACATGAATGTAAGCATGGAGTATTCAGGATCTCTGGGTTGATCCAGCAGATAAAAGCCCAGCAGTTGGCCGGCGTTATCCTTAACGCCGGTCAGGGCATAACGCCCCTCTGACAGTCGTTCACTGATGGTATTAAGGGGCTCCTGCTCCCAGTCTGGAAATTCTGACTGGTAAAGCGTGCAGAAAGATGCCCAGTCCTTTGTATGATTAGGAAGTATCGAGGAATATACCAGTTCCATCGATATTAATGATCGAACAGAGCGATCGTTTCCATCATCGCCGTGGTGAGCTGGGTGAGTTGTTCAGACTCGATAATGTAGGGGGGCATCAGGTAGACCAGATGATTAAAGGGTCTGATCCAGACCCCACGCTGCACAAAGGCCTCGGGCATACGTTGTAGATCAACCGGGTGAGTGAGTTCCACTACGCCGATAGCACCTTTGACCCTGACATCGGCCACATTGCCGAGTTGAAGGCAGTGTGATAATTCCTGTCTGAGCTGACGTTCTATCGACAGGACACGTTGTTGCCAGGGGCTTTCCAGTAACAGGTCAATGCTGGCACAGGCAACACTACAGGCGAGGGGGTTGCCCATGAAGGTAGGGCCATGCATAAATATACCGGGTTCCCCCTGCGCGATGGTCTCGGCGACTACGCGAGTTGCCAGAGTGGCAGCCAGGGTCATGTAGCCCCCGGTGATGGCCTTGCCCAGACACAGGATATCAGGCACTACATGAGTCTGTTCATAAGCAAAGAGGCTGCCGGTACGCCCAAAACCCGTGGCAATCTCGTCAAAGATCAACAATACATCAAATTCATCACAAAGTTGCCGAGCCGCCTCGAGATAGGCTGGATGATAAAAGCGCATACCGCCGGCCCCCTGAACCAGGGGTTCAAGGATAACGGCGGCAATTTCCTCGTGATGCTCACAGAGTTGTCTATGCAGGCTACTGATATCCTGTTCATCCCAGGATTGCTCGGGCCTGCATTGTGGGGCATCGGCATAAAACTGTCTTGGTAGTGTCCTGGCAAACAGGCTGTGCATGCCATTGTCAGGGTCGCTCACCGACATAGCCCCGACGGTATCGCCGTGGTAACCCTTACGTAGACTGAGAAAATGTTGCTTCTGGAGTTTACCCTGTGCAGCCTGAAACTGAATGGCCATTTTCATGGCAACTTCGACGGCCACCGATCCCGAATCAGAAAAAAACACCGTATCCAGGGGCCTTGCAGTGATGCGGATCAGGCGTTGTGCCAGCCCAATGGCAGGTTCGTGGGTGAGGCCGCCAAACATGACATGGGCCATCGTCTGGCTCTGCTGTTGAAGGGCTTCGTTCAGACGGGGGTGGTTGTAGCCATGGATAGCCGCCCACCAGGATGACATGCCATCGATGAGTCGGCTGCCGTCGTCCAGGGTGAGATAGACGCCTTCGGCGTGGGTGACATTAAAGACAGGAGTGGAGGGGGCTACTCTGGAATACGGATGCCAGATATGCCGGTGATCAAAGCTATCGCCCAATGAGTTAACAACCAGGAGCCACTGTTATTCAGAGGCCTGTGATCTCTTTGCGCTATGATTTACGGTATGAATGACATGGTCGTATTCGAAAAATACCGAAAAATTGCTGTAGTTCCATATCGAGATCGGGGGTTGGCCGACAGGCGCATTCCTGAGTGTGGGTTCGCCATAGAGTTCGAGGACTTGTTCCTGGGTCATGCCACGGGCGGGTCGGTTATCCATGAT
>JANTGN010000150.1 GCA_024762895.1 Thiotrichales bacterium | reverse complement strand
CCAGGCTGGTCACCCTGGAGATGGGTAAGCTTTATCGTGAGTCACTGGCGGAGGTCGATAAATGCGCCCTGGTCTGTGATTATTATGCCGAGCAGGCTCCTGCCTTTCTGGCCGATGAGATCATAGAATCCGATGCCGGGCGTAGCCTGGTAGCCTATCAGCCCCTGGGCACGGTGCTGGCCGTGATGCCCTGGAACTTCCCTTTCTGGCAGGTCATGCGCTTCGCGGCGCCGGCGCTGGCGGCGGGTAATACGGGGTTGCTGAAACATGCCTCCAACGTACCGCAATGTGCCATGGCCCTGGAATCGGTCTTTGCCGAGGCAGGCTTTCCCGAAGGCGTCTTCACCAATCTGATGATTGCCTCTTCTCAGGTGGAGGCCGTGATCAGGGATCCCCGCGTTCATGCCGTGACCTTGACCGGTAGCGAGCCGGCGGGCAGGGCCGTGGCCTCGACTGCAGCCCAGGAGTTGAAAAAGTCGGTACTGGAACTGGGGGGTTCAGATGCCTTCGTAGTACTGGAGGATGCCGATATAGAGCTGACCCTGGAGCAGGGCATGATCTCTCGTTATCTGAATGCCGGTCAGAGCTGCATTGCGGCCAAGCGTTTCATCCTGGTCGATGCCATTGCCGATGAGTTCGTGGCTCGGTTCGCCGAGCGGGTCACTGCCATGAAGGTGGGTGATCCTTCGGATGAGTCCTCGGCGCTGGGGCCGATGGCGCGAGAGGATCTTCGCGAGGAGTTGCATCAGCAGGTGCAGGACAGTATCAGGGCCGGTGCCACAGCGGTCACGGGCTGTGAGCCTCTACCTGGCCAGGGCGCCTACTATGCCCCCTCGATTATCGATCATGTCCAGCCCGGTATGCGGGCCTGGGATGAAGAGCTCTTTGGTCCGGTTGCTATTGTGATACGTGCTCGTGATGAGGAAGATGCCCTGCGTATTGCCAATAGTTCGCGCTTTGGTCTGGGTGGCAGTGTCTGGACGGCGGATGCCAAACGAGGAGAGGCCTTCGCCCGGCTCATGGAATGTGGTTGCGCCTTTGTCAACGGGCTGGTAAAAAGCGACCCACGCCTTCCATTTGGTGGTATCAAGGCCTCTGGTTTCGGACGCGAGCTGTCGCACCATGGGATGCATGAGTTCCTGAATGCCAAGACCATCTGGGTCAGATAATTAATAAGTCTTGAATGCAATACAAACACCGAGGGGCAGGAATCCGTGAAACCGGGTAACAAGGGTATTAAACGCATCATTCTGGCGACGGGTTATTCCTGGAAGGGTTTTGTGGCCGTGTTTAAACACGAGGCCGCATTCAGGCAGGAGACTGCGCTGTTTCTAATCCTGGCGCCCCTGGCCTTCTGGCTGGGCCAAACGGGTGTTGAGCGGGCGCTTTTGATTGGCTGTCTGTTCCTGGTCCTGATCGTTGAGATCCTGAATTCGGCGATAGAGGCCGTGGTCGATCGCTTTGGGGGTGAGTTGCACAAGCTCTCGGGTCGGGCCAAGGATATGGGGTCGGCAGCCGTCCTGCTGAGCCTGGTCAATGTGGCGGTGATCTGGGGCTTAATCATCTATGAGCGTGTGTCATCCACCTGACGTAAATAATTAACCCAATCTAAACCATTTTGTGACCCGGGGTTCATCCTGAGTCCTTATAAATGCCATGTCTCCATCAAAGGGCTGAAGACATGGCGGTTCAAAGGTATCGCAGTTTATTCATCTCGGACCTGCATCTGGGTACGGCCGACTGTAAGTCGGCCTATTTGCTGGATCTGTTACAGTCGACTCAAACCGAGTTCATTTATCTGGTCGGTGATGTCTTTGACCTCTGGGCCATCCCCCAGCGCATTAACTGGACACGCACGCAGTCTGCCGTCATTCAGGCGGTGCTGGATAAGGCGGCCAGCGGCACACGCGTTATCTATATACCCGGTAATCACGATGCCCCGGTACGCCGATTCTCGGGTTCGGAGATCTCAGGTATCTCGATCATGACCCAGGCCGTTCATGAGACCGCCGATGGCCGACGTATGAAGGTCACCCATGGTGATGAATTTGATCACCTGATGCGATTTAATCGTCCGCTTAAAAAGCTCGGGGATTCAGCCTACTCGGTCCTGCTGGGACTCAATCGTGCCTACAACAAGTTACGTACCGGTATGGGGCGTTCTTACTGGTCCCTGTCCGGTTTTATCAAGTTGCACCTGGGCCAGGCACAAAGCTACATCGAGCAATATGAAATGCTGGTGGCGGAGCAGGCCAGGGATGAGGGCTTTGATGGTGTGATCTGTGGACATATCCATCAGCCGGCCCTGAAAAAGATCAAGGGTATTGATTACTGTAATGATGGCGACTGGGTGGAGCACTGCACCTGCCTGGCCGAGGATGAGAACGGGGATCTGGAGTTGCTGCACTGGTCCAATGCGCAACACGTGCTGGAGCGTATGCCCACAGGCATTGGTGAACCGACACGATTAAGACGCGTGGCCTAGTCCCGGGTCAGACAGGCGCTGAGGTTGGTAGTGAGTGTCTGCATGAGCAGGAAATAGGCCTCAGGTCCGGGTTCCAGGGCCGAGCCAATCGGATCCAGTTCCGCGCGTATTACCTCGGTCCCCTCGACCAGGTTTTGTACGATGGCGGGTTCGAACTGGGGTTCCGTAAACAGGCAACGAATGGAGTCGTCGTTCACGATCAGTCGACGCAGTGCCAGGAGGTGTCTTGCCCCGGGTTGCTGATGGGCGATCAGGGTCACCTCTCCCGCCTGATTCAAATCATAACGTCGAATGTAATAACCATAGGCATCGTGATACACGATAAAAGGAACCCCTTTCAGGGATGAAGTAGCTTGTTCTATCTCTTTATCGAGCTGGGCCAGCCTTTTTCTCAGGGTGTCCAGATTGGCCTGATAGTGCCTGGCATTGGCCGGGTCGATCTGGCTGAGGGTGTTGCCAATGCCGGTGGCGATGAGGCTGGCCTGTTGAGGGTCCAGCCAGAGATGGGGGTCGATGCTGTGTCCTTCCTGTCCGTTGTGTGGGTGCTCGTCTCGGATCAGGTTCAGGCCAGGCAGGGATGCCAGTTCCAGATCGTGGACCGACTCGGGTATGCCCCTGAGCAGCTGCGGCATGAAGCTTTCCAGGGACTCGCTGGTCCAGATAATCAGATCGGCCTGCTGAAGATTGCGACGTTGGCTGGGGCGCAGGTTCCAGTCATGGGGGGATGACCAGGCTGGTATCAGCAATTCAGGTTCAGCCACACCGTTCATGATCGAGGCCGTCAGTGAATGGATCGGTAAAATCGTGCTAACCACACGGGGTTGGGCCTGTGCAGCCGAAAATCCGATCAGCAGCAGGAACAATATCAGGGGGCGTAGTTTTAACATCAGTCAGGGTCAGGAGATTGCAAACGTAATGTAATACTATAACATTACATGATGAGTTCAACGCTAAGAATCAAGCCGCCCGCCCCACAGGTGGTGAATGAACAGCTGGCTCAGGCTGATGCCCTGTGCCGGGAGCGGGGTAGTAATCTGACGCCCCTGCGTCGGCAGGTGCTGGAGCTGGTCATTCGGCAGGGGCGCCCGGTCGGGGCCTACGATTTACTGGACAGCCTCAGGACTCAGGGGCGGGGCAGTTCCCCGCCAACGGTCTATCGTGCCCTGGAATTCCTGCAGCAGGAAGGTCTGGTCCACCGGCTACCGGCCCAGAATACCTATATGGCCTGTAGTCATCCCCATCATCACCACCGAGGCCTGATCTTTACCTGCTCGCGCTGTGGCCAGGCCCTGGAACTGGAAACCCCGGATCTGTTCGGCATGCTCGAGGATTACGCCAGGCCTCATGGTTTTGAAATCAGCGATGATTCCCTGGAGATCTCGGGTGTCTGTCCCTTCTGCCAGGAGGCGTCTCGGGATGCGCGCTAACGAATTATTGCTAAGCGGTAGTGACCTTTCCTTTAGTCGAGGTGGCCAGCTCCTGCTCGACAAGGTTGAGATCGCCATACACCGTGATGAGATTATTACCGTCATCGGTCCCAATGGCGCTGGTAAAACCACCCTGGTGCGTATCCTGCTGGGACTACTCAAACCCTCGCAGGGTAGCGTGATTTCGGAATTGGGCCTGAAGATCGGGTATGTGCCCCAGCGCCTGCAGATGGATCCGGTCCTGCCCATGAGTGTGGAACGTTTTCTAAAGACGGCCGGCCGATTCTCGGCGCAGGCGATGCGCGAGGCCCTGCTGGAGGTGGGTGCGGACCGGGTGCTGGACTGCCCCATCAGTGAGGTCTCCGGGGGCGAGTTTCAGCGCATCATGCTGGCAAGGGCGATTTTGAGAAAACCCGATCTGCTAATTCTGGATGAGCCCACACAGGGTGTCGACCTGGGGGGGCAGGCCGAACTCTATCAACTCATTAGTCGCTTGAGGGATCGCTATCACTGCGGTGTACTGATGGTCTCGCATGACCTGCATCTGGTGATGGCGGCCTCGGATTCCGTGCTATGCCTGAACCAGCATGTCTGCTGCAGTGGCCGTCCCGAGGCGATTAGCCAGCATCCTGAATACCTGAGACTGATCGGTGATACCGTGGGCCCCGGCCTGGCGGTGTATAGCCATGAGCATGACCATAGTCATGATATCCACGGCAATATCCATAACCTGGACGAGTCAAAGGAAGAAGAGCATGGATGACTTTATCTGGCGTGCCCTCATAGCGGGTCTGGTAGTGGCCGCAGTCGCCGGTCCGCTGGGTACCTTCGTTGTATGGCGCAGGATGGCCTATTTTGGGGATAGTCTCTCGCATTCTGCGCTGCTGGGCATTGCCCTGGGCATCCTGACCGGTGTCAACACGACACTCTCGTTGTTGCTGGTGTGCCTGGGGATCGCCGTGCTGGTCGTGTGGATGGAGTCTCGTCAGCGCTTATCACATGACACCTTACTGGGTATCTTCGCCCATAGCAGCCTGTCGCTGGGCCTGGTGGCCCTGAGTCTGATCCAGGGCCTGCGCATCGATCTCATGGCCTACCTGTTTGGAGACATCCTGGCCGTGACCGGCACGGAGTTGTACTGGATCATGGCGGGTGGTGCTGGCGTCCTGCTGGTATTGCTAATGATCTGGCGCCCCTTGCTGGCCCTCACGGTCAATGAAGACCTGGCCCAGGTAGAAGGGGTGCGTGTGGACCTGATGCGGTTACTATTCATGTTACTCATGGCACTGGTCGTTGCCGTGGCCATCAAGCTGGTCGGTGTACTCCTGATTACCTCCTTGCTGATTATTCCTGCTGCCGTGGCACGGCGCTTTTCCAGGAGCCCCGAACAGATGGCCCTGCTCGCAGCCCTGGCGGGAGGTGTCTCTGTTATAGGGGGGATGTGGGTGTCACTGCAATGGGATACGCCGACGGGGCCGAGTATCGTCGTCGTGGCCTCCCTTTTGTTTTTCATGGTGAACCTGGGGTGGGGTACACACCGCGTTTCATAGCAGTCTGCCGGACTCCAGTCGCTGCAGTATCTGGCCTGCCCAGCCCTGGGCCAGCCACCAGGCCAGTAATACGCCAGTGACATTGGCCAGCATATCGAGCCATGAAAAATAACGTCCGCTGAACGGCTGGACCAGTTCGATCGCGACCCCCATCAATCCAAAACTCAGGGCAATCAACCAGTGTCGCTGGGGCCTGTGCCACTGGCAGAACAACAGCGTGAGCCCGAAGTAGGCAATCAAGTGATGCAGCTTGTCACCACCGGGAGCGCTCATGGCCTGGGGGGTTAGGGATAACAACCAGACTGCCAGCACCATCAGCCAGCCAAGGCCGCGCCAGAGCTGCAGCCAGCGCAGGGCACGGAATCCCGTTGGGTTATTGAGATTCATGCCGACCAGGTCCTAATCAGGACCGGGTGCCTGTGTAATCAGGCACTCCCAGGGTCTGCTGTATACAGTCATGTGCCTGCTGGGCCAGTTCCTTTCTTTCCTGGCCATTGACCGGTATCTGGGGGCAGAAGTGTAGTTCAGCCCTGATGCTTTTCTGGCCCAGAATCGCCCACAGGCTGTGGTGCAGTGGGTCGTGATCAATGAAGGGTACCGCGGGATGGGTCCTGCCATCAGGGCCGGGGTAGCGTAATGCCAGGGGCTGTATCGGAACACGCGCCTGCTGGGCTGCCGCAAACAGGCGCGCATGGAACTTGCGCAGTCCATTGCCATCCGTTGTGGTGCCTTCGGGAAAGATCAGGACACTGTCCCCATGCTCTAGATTGTCCCTCATCTGTTCGATGGCCTTGTCGGCCGCATTTTGGGTGCCCCTTTGAATAAACAGGGTGCCGCCACGTGCCGCCAGCCAGCCATAAACGGGCCAGGAACGCACCTCGGACTTGGATAGAAAGTTTACCGGCAGGGCCTGCGCAATGACGATAACATCCAGCCAGGAGATATGATTGGAGACCGCCAGCACGGGGGTGTCGGGGGCGGTTCCGTAATACTGTAAATCAATCTTGAGGATCTTCAGCGTACGCTGATGCCAGCGAAAGGCAATCGCTTTGAAACGTTCGGGAATGCGTCCGTCTTTGTC
>JANTGN010000149.1 GCA_024762895.1 Thiotrichales bacterium | reverse complement strand
GCAAAGGTACTGGGGCTGGAATGGCTCCAGCCGCGTCCATGGTACCAGCCGGGTTGATAGGCCTTTCCCTCTTTTTCCATCTTTTTCATGGCGTCGGCAAAGCGCTCGGCCCAGGCCTGTTCCACATCCAGGGCCAGGGCATAGGGCAGGTAGCGTTCAAACAGGGCCAGGTCCTGGAGTTCTGTTTTGTCGGCCATTTCATCGGCCTCGGCCACTTCCATGTACTGGCGAAAACCTTCTACCTTATCCAGCAATTTTCGACCGGCCCGGGTAGGGGCCTTGAGCCACTGGTAAAACGCCACATTGATGGCGACGGTCAGTAACAGGACCAGAGGAAAGCCGATACCCGTGGTCTCGAACAGTTCAGTGACGCCCACGAACCAGAAAAACACGAAGGGCAGGGCAAAGAAGCTTAACCCCAGTGCACGCGAACTGCTGCCTCCCGCCCTGGCTCCTTGCCATGCCTGCCAGGCCGCGTAACACATGGCGAAGGTGCCCAACGACCAGCCGGTGAGCCAGATGCTCATAAATAGGCTGACACCGATTTCCTCGGTAAGAGGTTGACTTAGGGCGGTGGCATAGATCAGGGCGATGGAAATCAGGATACCCGGGACCAGGAAGAGCTTATTGGTCAGGAAATAGATCGATTCGTAATTTCTACGCAGGGAGCGTTTGTGCGCCTTGATGGCCCGGCTGATACGACTATGATTCTCCTGTTTCAGGATAATGAAATCCCCACTGGCAAAGAGGCGTTTGACCAGCGCTGCCTCACCAGGCGCCATCTCGACCTCATTGCCGGTCTTCTGTATCAGCCAGTCATCCCCCTTTTCATCATCGATCTTGAGGTAACCCTTGACCGCCAGGTTGATGATCGCGCTGGCAAAACATTTATGATCGTAGCCCATGCGTTCCACGTAGCGCATGGAAGCGGGTGAATAGCCCTTCGGTGGTGTATAGAGCGGGATGATGACACCGGCCTCGGGATCACGACCCAGTCGATGCCAGATCAACAAATAGTAAATCAGCAGAACGGCCACTCCTGCCAGGCCTATCAGCAGGGAACGATTGTCCCTCAGCAGATACCCTATATGGTCCATCGTGGTCGGTTCGACCACATAACCCTTGGGCCAGGTGACCACGATGGTCAGTCCCTGGTGGGCGGGCAGGATACGTGAGGTCTCAAATACGGCCCTGCCCATGACATCGATGTGACTCACATAGTCCTGCCCCTTCGCACCCTGAGCGCCGGTATAGGCCTCGGTATGAATCGCGTTGGCTGGAATGCCGGGCAGTGTGACGGTGGCCGAGGCCTGGTCGATGGGGAATATCCAGCCCGTGCCGGTGACATTCCAGTACAGCTCATCATGGTCCTCAAAGAACCCCAGCTGTCGCGTCATGCGGTAGCGAATGCGGTATTCGTAGTCGCCGGGCTGCAGGAAACGGTCTTTATGACCCATGTAGATCCGGAGGCCGTTGGACTGTGCCTGGGTATGGGAGTCCTCGAACTGTCCATCACGCATCACTGACAGCAGTTCAAAACCCGAACGAAAACGGTTGCCATAACGGTCTTTGTAATCGGTGGGTATGTCGCGGTAGATGCCGCGGCGGATATCGCGGCCCTCGGCGCGTACGCGGATGGTCTCGGTCACGTCCAGGGCGCCTGATTCCAGGACGACGATGTCGCTGTCAAAACTCAGGATGCGCTCGGCGGCCTGTAGCGGTAACCCTGCCGCACATAAAACCAGCAACAGTAATGTTCGGATCATCCTGATCATGAATCCTCGTCTAACTGGAAATACTCAGCATGCCTGAAGCCGAAAAATCGAGCAATCAGCAGGTCGGGGAAGCTGTCCACCCGCGTATTGAGCATCCTGACCGAGCCGTTGTAGTAACGGCGGGCATGTTGCAGGTCATGCTCTACCTGTGAGATATCCTGCTGCAGGGACAGAAAGCTTCGATTGGCCTTGAGCTCCGGATAGTCTTCGGCCAGGGCAATGAGTTTTTGCACCTGCGCACCGAGCAGGGACTCCAGGCGCCCCTTGTCCTCGGGGTCATTGAGTCGTTCACTCTGGCTGCGCAGTTCGGTCACGGCCTCGAGGGTGGACTGCTCGTAGGCGGCGTACTGTTTGACTGCGTCGATCAGCTTGGGGATCAGGTCGTGACGGCGTTTTAACTGTACGTCGATATCACTCCAGGCGGCCAGGGTCTGGTTTCTAAGCGTGACAAAGCGATTGTAGAGGAAGATCCCGAACAACAGCAGTCCCGCTATGATCAGGCCGATGCCCCAGCTCATAGTTGCTTGGCAAAGGCCATTGAGCGACGTTGATAGTTGTAGAGTTCACGCTTTCTGACCGGTAGCTTTTCTATATCGATAGGCACGAAACCGCGTTCCTGGAACCAGTGCGCGGTCTGGGTGGTGAGCACAAAGAGCTGCCTGAGCTGCAGGCCCCTGGCGGTGGTCTCGATATTCTTAAGCAGTCTCTCGGCATAGCCATGGCCCCGATATTCGGGATGTATGACCAGGCAGGCCAGCTCCCCGGCATGGTCATCGATAAAGGGATATAGCGCCACGCAACCTATGATCATGCCGTCGCGATCCAGGATGCGAAAATGAGCGATCTCCAGTTCCAGCTGTTCCCGTGAACGCCGCACGAGTACACCCGCCTCTTCCAGGGGGCTAAGCAGGTCCAGGATGCCGCCCACGTCCTCGATACTGGCCTGGCGTAGCTGCTCGTAAGTCTGGGCCGTTATCAGGATCCCGGAACCATCACGGGTATAGAGTTCTTCCAGCAGGGCCCCGTCCCGATTGCGATCGACCAGATGCACGCGATCCACGCCCTGCTGACAGGCGGCCAAGGCACTCTTCAGGTGGCGTTTGAGTTCATCCGATAGATCGCTGTCATTATTGAGCAGTTGTTCGGCCTCGGCCGGGGTCATCTGTTCGGGGCCCTGTTTCAGCTCGGAGCAGTCGCTGAGAAAGATGAGTTTGTCGGCATTCAGGCTGCTGGCTGCGGCCCTGGCGACATCCTCGGCGCTGAGATTAAAGACCTCGCCGGTGGGGGAGTAACCCATGGGCGAGAGCAGCACGAAGTTTCCAGCATCCAGCTGATGCCGAATGGCCTCGTGATTGATCCTGCGGACCTCGCCAGTATGGCAATAGTCGATGCCATCAATGACGCCCAGTGGTCTCGCGGTAACAAAGTTACCCGAGATACAACTGAGCCTGGCACCCGACATCGGCGTGTTGGCAATACTCATGGACAGCCGGGCCTCCATCTCGATACGCAGGCAGCCCACGGCCTGGCGGACCGCGGTAATGGCCTGGTCATCGGTAATCCGCAGTCCGCGGTGGTACTGACTTTGCTGGCCCTGGTCCTGTATGCGTTCCTCGATCTGAGGGCGGGCGCCATGCACCAGTACCAACCTGATGCCCAGGCTCTGGAGCAGGGTAAAGTCATGGATCAGCCCGGCAAAGGTCTCGGCCTGCATGGTCTCGCCACTGAAATGCACCACGAAGCAACGCCCGCGATGTGCATTGATATAAGGTGCGGCGTTCCGAAACCAGATCAGTTGTTCCTGTGGATTGGGCTGTGTCATCACTTAGTCACTTATTCGTATTTATAGGGATAATAACGGAAAATCCCGAACTTTACGTTATGATGCCATAGCCAAATAAACAGATGGAGTGGAGATGAGAAAAACCCTATCGCGAATTCTAACAGGACTGTTTCTGTTACTGGGGTCTATGCAGCTGCCAGCAGCTACCATCTCGGAACACATTCATTTTCTGCAGGAAGATGGCGAACATTCACTGCGTTATTACACCATTCGCTCCGATAGCAATTCCTACAAGGTGCATTTCTGGAAACAGGCCGGTGTCACGCAGGAGGATCATCTCAGGGAGTTTCTCTATATCTATCCCAACCAGTACCAGTGGGACGAGGTATCCGATGCCGTCTCGGATCTGCTGGTCTTTCCCCAGGGCAGTTATGCCATGATGGACTGGGAACCCATGAATGATCGCCTGAGCGTTGATAAGGGGGTCTATACTTACAGGAGCTGGGATGGCAAGAAACGGCCCGATGGCCACTATGGCTACTGGAACACCCCCGATGACTATTCACAGTTCGTCTATAGCTGGGTAATGCCCAGGAATTTCGAGCTGGTCTCCTGGGAGTCCAATCGACCCGGCGAATGGGTGCGTCGTTACAACACCCTCAGTTATTACGGTAAAAACGTTAATGACCTGACCTTTACCATTCGCTATCGTCTCAAGAGCAGCGAGACCTATGAGGATCTGAAAAAACAGCTGGCCGAGTATCAGACCGTCGTGGTCGATCAACAGAACCAGGGCGTCAGGCTGACCCTGGGTGCTACCATTCTATTTCCTTCCGGTGGGGCTGACCTATCGGATCGCGGTAAGGCCGTCCTGAAACGTGTGGCCCAGGCGCTGAAAGACAACCCTGCATTGAGCCTGTCGGTCAATGGTTTTACTGACAACAAACCGATACACGGGGAGCTTAAAAAGCGTTTTTACAGCAACTGGGAACTGTCATCGGAACGCGCCCTGACCGTACTGCACTACATGGTGCAGCAGGGTTATCCGGAATCACGCATCGAAGCGCGTGCCTACGGCGAGCGTTATCCACGCACTTCAAATAAGACGCCTGAAGGACGTGCCCTCAATCGGCGGATCGAATTACTGATATTTCGTACCAGTGAACAGTCTTCTGCCATCCCCTATGATCCCATGAATACCAGGTTGCGTTAATCATGCTGGTTCTGGGGCAGGAGCTATGGGTGTTGGTCCTTGAGCTGGTCTCGCTGTTTTACCTGTTCGGCATCCTGTTTGCCGTTCATGCCCTTTATTATGGCCGTACCTCGCAGGGTACGATTGCCTGGGTGATTGCACTCATCAGTATGCCGTTTATCGCCACCTTGTTTTATGCGGTATTCGGTTTTTACCGTTTTACCGGTTATGTCAAGGCGCGACGACAAGGTGATCCTCATCTGGGATATATCATCGATGCCATACTCGAAAATGCCAATCTGGAATCAGTACAGGTCGATAAGCTGACCCCGTTTATGGAGGTCTCCAGCAGCCTGGTCAACATGCCTTTTTCGAAGGCGAATACCGCTCACCTGCTAATCGATGGGGAAGCCACCTTTGAAGCGATCTTCAAGGCCATAGAACAGGCCCAGAGTTACGTCCTGGTACAGTTTTATATCATCAAGGATGACGAACTGGGCCAAGCGCTGAAACAACGGCTGATCGACCGAGCACGAGCCGGCGTACGTGTGTATCTACTCTATGATGATGTTGGCAGTCATGCCCTGTCCGATCGTTACCTGAATGATCTACGCGCGGAGGGTATAGAGGTGAGCGGATTTGCGACCTTTACGCGCTGGAAGAATCGTTTTCGTATCAATTTTCGCAACCATCGTAAGATCGTCATTGTCGATGGTGAGGTTGCCTTTGTCGGCGGTCATAATGTCGGCGATGAATATGTCGGCAAGAGTCACTTCGGGCACTGGCGCGATACCCATGTCGAGCTAAGAGGTCCGGCGGTAAAAGGTGTACAACTGGCATTCTGTGAAGACTGGTTCTGGGCAACGGATAAAGGGCATCTGGGCCTGAATTGGCAACTTGAAGTTGCCGAGAATCCGGGTACGGCCGCGCTGGTTCTGCCCAGCGGGCCGGCCGATGACCGAGAGACCTGTAGCCTGTTTTTTATCGATGCGATCAATACAGCTCAGCGGCGTTTATGGATAGTGAGTCCCTACTTTGTACCCGATGAGCAGGTCATGACGGCGCTGGAACTGGCTGTACTTCGTGGGGTGGATGTACGCGTGATGCTGCCTGAAAAGGTCGATCATATGCTGGTTTACCTGTCATCGTTTACCTATCTCAATGATGCCGAAAAATCAGGTATACGCTTCTTTCGCTACCAGGATGGCTTCCTGCACCAGAAGGTGATGTTGATCGATGAGGATATCTCCATGGTAGGTACGGCCAATTTTGACAATCGTTCTTTTCGGATCAACTTTGAGATTACCCTGTTATTCGTCGATCGGGTTTTTGCCCAGCAGGTCGAGTGCATGCTGATGGAGGACTTTGCACAATGCCGTGAGGTGGGGCGAAAGGATTATAAGGAAAAACCCATCTGGTATCGGCTGGCATCCCGTTTTGCTCGTTTAATGGCACCGATTCAATAGCGGAGCTGTCTTCAGACTATAGACAAAAGCGCTGAATCAATGACCTGAGCACATCGATGGTGGGCTGAATATGTGACAGCGAGAGATACTCATCCGGCTGGTGGGCCAGGCCGATATCGCCGGGCCCCATGATGATGGTCTCCATGCCCAGTTGGTTCAGGTAGGGCCCCTCGGTGCCAAAGGCCACCGAGTCACTGTTGTGGCCCGTCAGTTTTTCAGCGATCTTCACGATCTCGGTATCGGCGCCGGTCTCCATGGCGGGTATGCCATCGAATAGCGGTTCAAATTCCAGTGCCAGGCCGCGCGCCTCGGCGATGGGTTGCAGCCGCTGGTGCAGGGCGTTGCGCAGCTCATCGATATCCATCCCGGGCAGGGGGCGCAAGTCAATCTGTAGCTCACAATCCCC
>JANTGN010000148.1 GCA_024762895.1 Thiotrichales bacterium | reverse complement strand
CTCCGGCCACAGATGAAATAATGGTAGGTCGATAACGGCCTTGCATGGCAGGCCGTTCTTTATCGATATCTTTTATGATATTGATCAGGGCCCAGTTAAGACCCGCTTCATAGGCACCCTTACTGGCACCACCACTGATGGCAAAGGAAAAACGCTGTGGTGCTTCATAGCTTGCTGCGATGCCATAACCAGGTAAGAGAATAAAGAGCGTCAGCAGTAACCTGAAATTCCTGGATTTTAGATACATCATGAGGTGTTTTCCTAAATCGAATCTTTATTCGTTGTTTGAGTCGAATTTTTTTTAATTGTATACCCGGTTATTTCAATAGTGCATTACTGAGTGGTACTGGTTGCCGTGCTTTTTCCTGCTTTCTCAGGATCAGGGAAGTCGACCTGATTAGCTCGCTCTTCTGCCTCGGTGATCCATCCTCCACCCATGGCCTTGTAGGTGCTGACCAGCGAGGTATACACATCACTCTGATTTTGTGTAAATTGAAGTTCAGCCTCAAACAGCCTGCGCTCAGAATCAAGAACCTCGATATAACTGACCTGGCCTTCGTCAAAACGAATATTGGCAAAGCGCGCATACTCCTGTAATGCCGCTACTCGGCGTCCCTGGGCCTCGAGCTCCTGACGGGTCTTCTGCACCGATACCAGGGCATCATCTACCTCTCTGAACACGGTCTGGATGGTCTGCAGGTAGGTGATTAGAGTCTGGCGTTGAATAGCTTCCGAGACCCTGACTTCGCCTGAAATTCGCCCCCCCGTGAAGATTGGACCCAGGGCATCGGCACCCAGTCCCCAGAAGTTGGCGGACTGTTGGGCCAGGTTCGACAGTTCGTTACTGGCATAGCCAAACAGGCCCGTCAAGGAAATGCTGGGATAATACTGAGACCTGGCCACGCCGATGGAGGCATTGGCCGCGATCAGGTTTTGTTCTGCTCGGCGTATGTCGGGACGTCGTTCCAGTACATCAGAGGGAATACCCTGGGGTATCTGCGGCAGTATCAGCTCATCGATCGTCTTGCCGCGGGGTATAGGGCCTGGGTTTTGGCCCAGTAAAACCGCTAGCGAATTTTCAAGCAGGGCAATCTGGCGCTCGGTAGCCGGTACTCTGACCGCAGCCTGTTCGTACTCTGACTGGATTTGTGCGACTTCCAGTTGTGAAATCACGCCGCCTTTAAATTTCAGTTCGAAAAGATTCAGGGTTTGCTTACGAGACTCAAGAGTACGTTTTGCGATTTCCAGTTGCTTATCAAGGTTGCGTAATTCGACATAGCTCGTGGCGACCGAGGTCACCAGGGTGAGGATGACGGTGCGCCGACCTTCTTCGGCGGCCAGCAGGTCGGCACGGGCGGCCTCGGTCAGGCGACGAATCTTGCCCCAGATGTCCAGTTCCCAGCCGACATTCAGGCTGGCCTGAAAGTTATTACTAATGCGAACATTGTCGGGGACTGTGCCGGCCGAGGTTTCCTGAGAACTCTGGTTGCGACTGGTATTGGCATCATAACCAATCTGGGGATAAAAGCCGGCGCGGGCAATATCGACCCGGGCGGCAAATTCCTCCACGCGGGCCGCAGCAATACGCACATCCTTATTGTTCTCAAGGGCGGTTTGTATAAGTTGATCGAGGACAGGGTCATCAAATTGTCGCCACCAGATGGTGTTTACGATGTCTGCACTGTCCTTGTACTCGTAACGCCATGCCTCGGGCGTGTCGATCTCCGGTTTCACATAATCCGGTCCTACCGTACAACCGGTAAACCAGGCAATGGCAACACACACTATAAGAACTCGCAGCTTCATATCAGGTCTCGTCTCCCGAGGTGCCGGGGGTGGTTTCCAGGGCTACATTCGCTCTTGAATTTTTGCCGCTTACGCGCTCCTTGGTACTGATGATCAGGTAATAGAACAGGGGCACAAAGAACAGGGCCAGTGAGGTGGCGCCAATCATTCCACCAATAATCCCGGTACCGATAGAGTGACGTGCATTGGCACCGGCACCGGAGGCTAGGACCAGGGGCATGGCACCCAGTATGAAGGATAGTGAGGTCATGAGTATGGGTCTGAGACGCATGCGTGCACCTTCCAGTGCGGCATCAAAGGCCGAAAGACCTTCCTTGTATTTGAGTTCGGCAAATTCCACGATCAGGATTGCGTTCTTTGCCGACAGGCCGATGAGGGTGACCAGTCCGATCTGGAAATAAACGTCATTCTCCATGCCTCGCAACCAGACCGATACCAGGGCACCAAATATCCCAAAGGGCACGGCAGTGATGACGGCCAGGGGCAGGGACCATTGTTCATATTGAGCGGAAAGAATCAGGAAGACCATGACCAGCGCAAAGACAAAGACTATTGCCGTGGTGCCACTGGACTTTTTCTCCTCGTAGGCCTGCCCGGACCAGGCATAGGTAAAGCCATCGGGCAGGACTTCGCTCGAGACCTCTTCCATGGTGCTGATCGACTGTCCCGAACTAAATCCGGTGTCGGCATCGCCGGTAATCTTGGCCGCCATAAATCCATTGAAGCGGGGGAGCAGGTCCGGACCTGTAATATAACGGGTATCCATCACGGCAGACAGAGGCACCATCTCGCCATCACGCTGGCGCACGAAGATGTTCTGGATGTCATCGGGTTTTTCCCTGAACTCGGGTTGCGCCTGCAGGATGACCTGCCAGACCCGTCCATATTTATTGTACTGGCTGACATAGAGCGAACCGAACAGGGTCTGCAGGGCCGCATATACATCCTGGACCGGCACACCCAGAGATTCGGCGCGGTAGCGATCCACGTCGGTACGTAATTGCCGGGAAGCGGCAGTGAAGGTGCTGTTCAGCCGTGTGACCTCGGGGCGCTCATTGGCCTTGGTGATAAGTTCCTGTGTGATATCTGACAGGCGGGTGGCGCCGCCCTGACCTCGGTTCTGCACCCAGAACTCGAATCCTCCCTGGGTGCCCAGGCCCGGTATGGCGGGTGGATTAATCGGGAATGCCACGCCATCTTCAAGGGCATTGAGCTTCGGCGTGACATAGGCAAATAGTGATTCGACGGAAAGTTCGGGGTCGCCGCGTTGATCGAAATCCTTGAGTGCAACGAAGACTGTTCCCGAGTTGGTCTTGAACTGACCATCGATGAGGCTATAGCCTGACAGGGCTGAATAATATTCCACGGCGGGGTGCTCGGCGAAGATATCGGCTACCTGCTGGGTCATGGTTTCGGAGCGGTCCAGGCTGGCGCCATCGGGTAACATGACAGCGGCGAAGACATAACCCTGGTCCTCGGGTGGCACGAAACTGCCAGGTATGATCTTGAACAGGTAATAAGTCGAGGCGAGCATTATGCCGAGTATGCTTAATGCGATGGCTACGCGTTTCATGGCGATGCGCACGCCTTCGGCATAATGTCCGGTCATGTCTTCAAGCCAGTTATTGAACCATCGGAAAAAACCACCCGGTTCACTACGATCAGGTTTGAGTAACACAGCCGAGAGTGCAGGTGTCAGGGTCAGGGCGACAAAACTGGAAATCGATACCGAGATGGCGATAGTAATGGCGAACTGTTTATACAGGACACCGGTAGTTCCACTGAGAAAGGCAACGGGTACAAATACCGCAATCAGAACCAGGGTGGTGGCGATGACCGGTCCGGTGACCTCCTGCATGGCGCGCAGGGTGGCATCTTTTGAAGATAGTCCCAGGTCAGCCATATTGCGTTCCACGTTTTCGACCACCACGATGGCGTCGTCACAGACGATACCGATCGCCAGGACCAGGCCGAACAGGGTCAGCAGATTGATTGAGAAATCCAGGGCCATCATACCGGTAAAGGTACCGATCACAGAGACGAAGATAGCAATGGTGGGAATTAATGTGGCATTAAAATTCTGCAGAAACAGATAGGTCACCAGAACCACCAGGATGATGGCAATAATCAGAGTCTGGACCACTTCATCAATAGAGGCCGTGATGACCTTGGTGGTGTCCAGTGAGACGGTGTAATCGATACCTTCCGGGAAACTTGTTTTAAGCTCTTCCATCAGGGCGCGCACATTTTGCGAGACCTCGACAGCATTAGAGCCCGGCTGTTGATAGACGGCGATAAAGGTAGAGGGTTGACCATTGAGTGAAGAGCGCAGCATATAACTCTTCTGGCCTTCTTCCGCCCAGCCTACATCTTTGAGACGAACGATGGCTGTACCCCGCGGATCGGCCCGTAGAATAATATTTTCGAATTCATCCGGCTCAGAGAATCGGCCGCCAGTAACCACGGGGAAGGTCATGTCGACGGGTTCGGTAGTCGGTGACTGGCCGAGGCGCCCCGCACCGAACTGTTTATTCTGTGTGCTGACGGCCTGCTGGATATCCGAAGGGGTGATACTCAGGCCCGCCATACGATCGGGTTGGAGCCAAAGGCGCATGGCCAGATCGGGCAGGCCCATGATCTGTGCCTGATTGGCGCCTTTAACACGTTTGATAGCATCAAGAATATAGAGGTTGGCATAATTGCCAACATATTGTTCGTCGTAGCGTCCATCGGGTGAGTAGATACCGATCAGCATCAGAAAGCTGGAGGAGCGCTTCTCGACCTTAACCCCGGTGCTCTGCACCGTATCCGGTAGTTCCGGCATCGCGATACTGACGCGGTTATTGACCTGGACCTCGGCAGTGTCAGGATCGGTGTCGATATCAAAAAAGACAGTGAGCTGCATCTCGCCGGTGGCCGAACTCGTCGATTGCATATACAGCATGTTGTCGACGCCGTTGACCTGGGTCTCGATGGGCGCGGCCACGGTGTTGGCAACCGTTTCGGCATCCGCACCGGGATAACTGGCGCTGACCGTAACCTGAACGGGAGTGATGGCCGGGTACTGGGTGATGGGTAGATTAAGCATTGCGACCAGGCCCGCGATCACCACTACGATGGAGAGTACCGACGAAAGGATTGGTCGGTGTATAAAAATGGCTGAGATCATGACTTCGGCGCCTGGTCTTCCTCATTCCGAGGTGTTTGTCCTTTCGTGTCCTGAGGGTCGCTTATGGTGACTGCTACACCCGCCTGCAGCTTGAGTGCCCCTTCCACAACCACGGTCTCGCCATCCTTGAGGCCACTGTCGATCAACCAGTCATCTTCATACCAGGGGCCAGTGGACACTGGCCTGAATTCCGCTTTACCCTCTGGATTGATGACCCAGACAAAACTGCCCTGTGCGCCCTGTTGCACCGCCTTGCGGGGTACCTTGATGGCGTTGGGCCTTACTATGCCTTTAATGCGGGCGCGGACAAACTGCCCAGGTCTGAGAATTTGCTTTGGATTAGCGACCTCAGCCCTGATCAGAAAAGTGCCGGTCTCTTCGCTGAGCGAGGCATCGGCGAAGGTGATCTGACCGGTATGCGGATAGATGTTGCCATCGGCCAGCATGATCTCAACCTCTAATTCGCCTGTCTCTGGTTCTCTGAGCAGCCCTTTTTCCTGTTGTTGCCGGTTTCGTAGTATCTGGTTTTCCGAGATGCTGAACTCCACCCACATAGGGTCGAGACGTGCGACATAGGTCAACAGACTGTCGTTACCGAAGCCAATGTAAGTTCCTTCACGTTTCACTGCATAGCTCGAAAGGCCGGTGACTGGTGAGTAGATGTCGGTATATCCGAGGTCGAGTTCGGCCTGGATGAGTTCTGCCTTGGCGCCCTCAACTGCCGCAGAGGCGGTGAGATAGGTACCAATGGCATCATCAAGATCTTTCTGGGAGACAGCCTTTTTTTCGGCCAGGGGTTTGACCCGGTCGAGGTTGGCCTTGGCGTTCTCCAGCCGTGCCTGTTGTTGTGAGAGACTGGCCCTGGCGGCTTTGAGCCGAGCCTCAAAGGGTTTTCGATCCATACGGAACAGGACCTGGCCTTCTTCGACCAGGCTGCCCTCGCGGTAGCTGATCTCCTCCAGAAAGCCTTCAACACGGGAACGGATCTCTACCCTGCGCGAACTGGCCGTCTTGCCGACGAATTCTTGAACAATCGGTGTATCCTCTGCCTTGACCTGTATGGCACTGACATTGGGGGCAGGGGGTGCCTGTGTTTCCTGGCTGCCTCCACAGCCTGCGATGAATAAGGGGATCAGCAACAGTAAAAGAGATAGGCGCACGTAGTTTACTCCTGTGGAGGGTATGGGGTGTCAGGTGTCAGGGATAGAGGGGGCTCGTCAATGAGCTTGTGATGAAGGCAATGTACTGGGCGATAGTCATTCGGCGTTCCCATGATCATGACGAGTAGGATGAGTACGAAACTAGCCTACCATATTGTCCTAAAGGAGCAAGCGCTTAGCGGCATAAAAAAAGCCCGTCAGAAGACGGGCTTTGCTTGTGCTTACAGGGGTATTTATTTCTCGACGCGTTCAATACCCAGGGCCTTGAATATATATTTTTCATACAGGGGTTCGGAAGTCCCTTTTTTCATCTTGCGGATGAAGTATTTCTCAAAGGCGATCTTGGCCATATGAACCCATTTACCCTTGGCAAACCAGTTCACGTTGCGGGGTGGGATCTGGGGCAGGGCCACGAAGGCCGCACCGGTATCACCCATGTCAGCCAGGCAGACGGCATTCCAGGTCCCCTTGTGGGTGGGTTCCTTGCCGGCTAGTTCTTCTTCGATGTTATGCACAATGGCGGTGACCATGGATTCGATCATGTAACCGGTCTTGGGTGCGC
>JANTGN010000147.1 GCA_024762895.1 Thiotrichales bacterium | reverse complement strand
GAGTCCGGGCAGCTGGGTATCTTCTCCAATGGTTACTGGGGCCACCCGGCCTACAAGCTGCCACCCGAAGCCAACCTGATGGCCGTTGCCCATTACCTGGAAGCCCTGGCCTGGCAACGTGATGTCGTCAAGCTGCACGCCATCTTTGGTGGTAAGAACCCGCATCCCAATTTCCTGGTCGGTGGTGCACCATCCGCCATTAGCGTTGAATCAGGGCAGGGCGGTCTGGGTACCGAGGCCGGCGCAACCGCACTCAATGATGTAGGTCTTGCCGTGGTCAAGAATGTCATCGATGGTATGCGCCAGTTCGTAGACCAGGTCTATGTCCCCGACACCCTGGCGATAGCCGGCTTTTATAAGGACTGGTTCAAGCAGGGTGAGGGCGTGGGCAACTTCATGTGTTATGGCGACTTCCCTATGGATGCATCGGGTGATGCCAGCAATCTGCTGGTACCTCGCGGCGTTATCCTGGATCGTGATATCTCCACCATCCATGAAATGGACCTGAATGCCTCTGATCAGATCGAAGAGTTCGTGTCGCATTCCTGGTACGACTATGAAGGCGGTAAGGACAAAGGCCTGCATCCTTATGAGGGTGAGACCACCCTGAATTATGATGGCCCCACGCCACCCTATGATCACCTCGATGTCGACCAGTCCTATTCCTGGCTGAAATCGCCACGCTGGAAGGGCAAGGCCATGGAAGTCGGGCCTCTGTCACGCGCCCTGATGATGTATGCCTCCGGCAATGAGCAGATGAAAGAGCTCGTCGACTACACCCTGAAGACCCTGGATGTACCGGTCACTGCACTGTTCTCCACCCTGGGACGCACCGCGGCCCGCACCCTGGAGACCAAGGTATTCGCCGACCAGATGCAAAGCTGGTACGACCAGCTGGTCGCTAATATCAAGGCGGGCGACGTCCGCACCTTTAACGAGGAACTCTGGGATCCCTCCACCTGGCCAAAAGAGGCCAGGGGTGTTGGGTTCACCGAGGCCCCGCGTGGCGCACTGGCACACTGGATCGTGATCAAGGATGGCAAGATCGATAATTACCAGGCCGTGGTACCCAGTACCTGGAATGCCGGCCCCAGGGATCCTCAGGGTCAAAGTGGCCCCTATGAAGCAGGCCTCAAGGGGCATCACCTGCATGACCCCAAACAGCCTGTTGAGATCCTGCGTACCATTCACAGTTTCGACCCCTGTATAGCCTGTGCGGTACACGTCACCGACCCGGATGGTGAAGAGCTCATCAAGGTCAACGTCAACCAAACAACCTGCGGAGTTTAATCATGAAACGAAAATTCATCGCTGTAACAACCTGGTTTGCCCTGATACTTGCATCCGGTAGTGTCATGGCCCATGAAGGACATAGTACCGGGAACAGTTTCCTGTCTGGCATGTTGCATCCAATGGCCGGGATTGATCACCTGGTGGTGATCCTGTCTTTTGGTCTGATGGTAGGTCTATGGGCGGGTAAAAGAGCAGGGGGGCTGCTGGCAGGATTCGTGGCACTCTTTGCCCTGTCAGCCTATGCGGGTAGCTTTAGCAGCGGTTTTGCCGGACTCGAAATCGTCATAATGAATACCGCCGTGGCTGGAGTCCTGCTGCTTCTGGTCCGGCCATTAAGGGGACACCAGGCCCTGATGATCCTGTTTGGCCTGATAGCCGCTACATCACATGGCTATGTTCATGGTCTTGAACTGTCATCAGCCGCGCAATCCCTGAGCTGGTTGGCGGGAACAGCAGTTTCGGTTTCGTTGATGCTGGCCCTTTCTGCTCGTATAGCCAGACTCTTTATGGCTTACCAGCAGGAGCGCAAACTGACCGCTTCATAGCAATCAAAATCTAACTGAAAAGGGGGGCGCAAGGCTCCCTTTTTTATTTATAACAATAAGTTAAAGGGTATTTTTAAAGTCCTCATGCACGTCATTGTTGGCGTGGTCTGTTGAAAATTCTGCCAGATCGATGAATTTAGGATATCGACGAAACATCGAGTCTTGACTAAATGGGATCTTATCTAAGGATGTAACGTAATCCTGGTTCTCATCCGATTCCGTATCGAATAAGACCTTAAAATAGCGATTTAAAAGCGCATTGTTTTTACCCGACATCCCGGCGATTACCAGTGAATCAGGTTGCATAAACTGATTCAGGAACTGGACCAGGGTATTCATCAGAAAGCATTCAACACCCATTTCCTTAAACACACCATCGGTATTACAGATATTCAATATGCGCGTTGTCTGACGACCCATCAGATCATATTGGGCGATCAATTCAAAAGGTATGGGCTCAGAAACCATCCATTGCGAGAACATGGCGGCCTGTTCCTCTGGCAGCACTTTCCGGGGCTTATGCAGAAACAGGCGTATGTACACACTACCACCGGTAGGTATATTGCCCAGCTTAAATTCTTTCTTAGAGATCTCAGCCGACAGTACACCGTCACCGGATCGCCATTTAAATTGTGCTGGAGATTGAGTCACCAGAAAGTACCATCCCGTTTAGTTATTTGAGTATTTTACTCTGGTATTTTAATGGCTGCATTAATAACAGGGGAGATGCTGCCTGGCATTGATTAAACGCAATTTGGGGGGCTGCTGCGTATCTTATATTATTTAACATAATATATATTATGCGCATAACCGTGGGAAGCGTGGCTAGCCTCATGGCTGTCCACTGGACGACCACACAAAGCACAAAAGAAATCCTCAACAAATTAAAAATTTCCACAACACTAAAGATCGACACCAATGATGCAGGCCCTGATGCGTTCGTCCAAAGAGTTTTGAGGCTGTAAGTCATCAAATGCATGCATGATCCGTGGGCCAAGATCAGCTTCCACATTAATTAACTTCTTACGTATATCCTTTAGCATTGGGATCGTCTTTCTAGCTTCGGGCAGATACTCATGCCAGATGGGTCGCACGAGGTCCAACCAGGTTGTAGACACCAGATCCCAGTCAGGTTGCCGATCCTTATCTGTTGATTTAAGTAACTGACTTAGGCTCATATAGACCTCAAGAGACTCCTGATCCTGTCGGGCAGCGGCCTGCTTCTGATATTTTTCAAGCACGTAAGCCATTTCGATGAGCGCCCGTTGATTCTTACGCGGCAGTAGATTCTTTTCGAGTGACATCAGTCGGCCAAGAAAGATATTCAGCTGGTTAGCGGCTGAATCTTCCAGCGCCATGATTGATTCCACCTCCTCGGACAGGCGTTCACGCAAGGCACTGACGATCTCATCTAGACCCAAGATCAGTTTGGATTTACCGGCACTCATAAAGACCCAGCGCGGTGTTGAGTAGGCGCCCACGGTCAAGCAGAAGAATGCCCACGGCTGTTTAGACTTAACCAGACTGACGCGTGAGAGTACCCTGGCTGTGATGTGCCTATATCTCTGATATATAGAAGGTGCTACCAAGGCATGTTCGCCAGAGATCAAACCGCGTACGGATTCAAATGCATCGGTGACCCCATCCCATTCTCCGATATCCGGTTTACTCTCAAACTCTTCAATCAGTTCCTGCGTAGATACTGTATGCCCACGACTGCTCGCATAAGCTTCTGGAAGGGGCATGTTCGACCCAAGCAGGTTGTCCACCACCTCGTGGCGGGCCGCCAGGAGCTGATCTGAGGACAAGGCGAATTCAGGCGCGTCATCTGGCCAATAGACGTCAATAGAGTCATGCGGTGAATTCATTCGATCCACCCGACCTACACGCTGCTCGATGATCCGTATCACGCTGGGTAGATCCAGATTGATGACTGCGGAAGCCTGCTGCAGGTTAACTGATTCAGCCAGCGCATCAGAAGCAAGACCGACCACTCCTTTATGTTCTGATCCCAATGCAAAGCGCTCGATCAGTCGCGCTTTAGAAGGCGTGTTTTTGCCGGTGGCCATCAGGACATCGTATTCAGACTCTTCGCGGATGAGTCGCTCGATGGCCGCCAGGGAAATCGGGCGATGATCAAAGGCCAGGACCAGGTCATGATCATTCATCACCGACAGGATTTGACGGGCCTTGGCACGCTCTCGCGAATCAGACATCTGTCCGAGCTTCTGAATGATGTCATAGTAGATCTTCATATCGTCTCGGCAGGCCTGTCTATGCATTTCTGGGTCACTAAGCCAGTCCGGCAGATCGATAGACAGTCTATTTTCTGGTGGCTTGCCCTTGATGGCGGAGATAATGTCAAAGACAGACTCCATCTTTGCCCCGGCCTCGCTGGTCTCGAGCTTGTATTCTTCTAATGCCTTTTTTGTACCAAGAATGTGTTGGTAGAGCGCTGCGCGTGAAGAACGCAGAGCACTGGCGATGTTATAGCGAGCAAGAGCCGCAGAAGAATTAAGCCGGGATTTAAGGTAAGTCGCCTCATCAATACCCATACGCTGGTGGTATTCGGGCAGAACGATGGGGCGTGTGAAGTAATTCACCGCCTTTAGTCCTCCAGCTAATTCCATAATCTGTGCTGCTAGCTGCCGGTCACTGTCAGGTTCTTCAAGGGTATAGGTCAGGGGGTTGTGTCGTGGATAGCGACTTGCCCTACCCTCATTTGCCCCGTATCGCTCAGGGGCCAGTTCCACCATGTCATTAAGTTGTTTCTTGGTACGCCTGACCGTGAAGTGTGAAATGGTCTTTCTAAGTAAGGCAATCTCTTCAGCAGAATAATCATCCTGCTTACGGGTCATCATGACCCGGAACACCTTTAGGGTTTCATCATCAAGGTTATCAGCGCCTAGGACATTGATGATACTGATGACATCGGACAGGCTTTTATTGATTGGGGTAGCAGTAAACATCAAAACATGGTCAGCCATGTTGCGTAGGATATGACGTGTACGTTTGGAGTCGATATTCAGGAAATTGTGCCCCTCATCGATGCATAGCACCTGGGCCCGGCGTATAGACTCCAGCGGTAATCCCTCGTGCCTGCTGTGGCTTAATTCACCCTGAGAATACACATCTACAGGTGTAGAACTAACGATCGCTTCATGACGCCAGTCATTCACAACATTAGCAGGACTTAAAAGAATTGCCCTACCCTGTCGCATACGATTCGTGCGAAGAATGCGATCGACTACAGCCCCCATAAGGTGAACACCCATACGGGTCTTTCCAGACCCAGTAGCGTCCGCCACCAGTACACTGCCCTGTTTATCAAGGATATACAGGGCCTGCGCAATCCCGGAGCGTTGATGCCACCACAAATTTTCTGCGCCGGATAAGTTATCGCGATCGAGATAATGTTGTGCCCATTCCCCTTCTAATAATTCAGCACAGGCCCGGGCTATCGCTTCTTGCCAGGAAACGACTTGAAGTAGTTGTCTTAGTAGGGTAATAAGTTGTTCGCTATATGGTTGCGCCATTTGCCACAAGTTGTCGGCAATTGCACAATTCTCGACAAACCGGTCTTCTTCTTTGAGGAAACGGACATTACCTTCAATCTGGCTGGTCATGCCTGACTGAGTGAAATTACTTGATCCCATCGTGATAGCGGTATCACCACGATAGATCTTGGCATGCATGCGGTTTTGGTAACGGGCTTCTACCTGTCCTGATTCCAGTCGTTCGATACAACGAATAATCTTGGTGCTGAGAAGCAATGAAATTCCACGATTCAGCCAGTATTCTTCAACGGCTTTCGGGAATTCGGTTTTTCGCATACGAAAGTGATCGCGGTTAGACTCAAAGGGTTCAGAACCCACCAGAAGCTGTACTTGAGTTTGATTACTTAGATTCGCTACAAAATCAATAATTCGGTCAAGCGAAGCGAAACCGGTAACGATGGTGGCCAAACGAGACTCGCGCAAGTCCTTGAGCACCTGATCCTGAACCTGAAATTGCCCCAAGTTCGTTGGAAACCGGGTTGGATTCGGCCAAGATAACGAATTATCCGAGACATCTGATCCATCTAGATTGGAAAACAAATCGTTCATTTGCCTATTATACGAATCTTTTCTGTAAGACTTTATTTCTTACTGAAGATCATATGGTCGAATCCACCCTGCTACTCAATAAATTGAATTAATGGATGACTAATTTAGTAGTTTCTGTGGAAATGCCAATCTACGAAGAAAATCAATCGAATATAGGCTTAATTTAGCACTTATTGTGGAAGGTGGCTAGTTAACCTACTGATATTTAAGCATTTACCAAGATAAAAACTTTAGTAGTTAGTGTGGAAGTCCACACATGGAGACGCTTTAATCCCTGAACGCTTAAAAATCTGCAAATTTATGTATGCTACCGAGCCAGGAAAGATATTGTAAAAGCAGTGATGTAAATTCTTTTTTCCGATTGACTCAATAAATATTTGTATTTGTCGATAACAGGTATGAATATTAAAAAATCCTGACCTGGAGATAGTAATGGCTCTGCATCAATTCCTGATGAATTTCAGTATCCGTGCCCGCCTCTTTTTAGTGGCATTCCTGTCGATTCTGGGCCTTGGCATACTGTTCGGGCTGCACCAGTACGGCAGCTCTGTCACAGACAGCCTCTCGGGTGCCCGCATGGAAACTGCCCAGCTTGAGGTCGGCATGCTCACGCTGAGACGGAATGAAAAAGATTTCCTGGCACGACTGAATCTCAAGTATCAGAAGAAATTCAACGAAAACCTTAACAAGACACTCCAGACCGCAAAAAAACTTTCCAAGCACCTATATAAGCTTGGTCTCGACGGGGCTAAGGCTGAACAGG
>JANTGN010000146.1 GCA_024762895.1 Thiotrichales bacterium | reverse complement strand
AGACGCTGGCTCAGGTCCATCCACAGGTCGTGAGTCAGGCACTTTTCACCATCCTGACAATCACCCTTGCCTGAACATTGAGTCATATCAACCTTTTCATCCACGGCTGCAATAATCTCAGCCACGCTGATCTGGCTACCGGGACGACTCAGTCGATAACCGCCACCGGGACCACGCACACCTTCAACCAGCTTGGCCTTGCGCAGCTTGGCAAATAATTGCTCCAGGTAGGATAGCGAGATTCCCTGACACTGAGAAATATCAGCCAGGGTAACGGGCCCCACACTACCGTAAATAGCCAGATCCATCATCGCAGTAACCGCATAGCGACCTTTTGTTGAAAGTCTCATAACTTTTCACCTCATAAACATTGGTATTACCAGGGTTTAATAACCTAGCAACGCACTTGGTAATTGAAATGTATAATACCCGAGTATTTTGGTCAAGGTTTTTCTGGCAATTTTTTTAGGGGTTCATTCAATAGGTGAATTCAATCAGGCCTCGGATAGGCAGGAACGGGGCTGATCCTGATCCCTTTCCGAAGGACCAGGCAGTTTATGCCCCTGACGAAGGCAATAGCCCAACCACTTGTACAAAAACCGATTCAGGCGCCATTTGCAGGCCAGCATCGTATCCAGGTCACCCTGCTGACGCCGGATATCGATTTCATCAAGGCGACAAACCCGACTCAGAACCTCGGCTTGCCTGGCATCACTATATAGCCTGACTACCAGGTCGGGCTTGTGATGTTTATCCGGACAGTCCTGACCAAATTCGTAGGATAACCACAGGGTCGTGGTATGGCGGCTTTGTTCCAGCACACGCGCATGTAAATCCAGAGCCCCCTCAACCGTGGAGACTGCACTCCCCTCCCAGTCCAGGATATGAGGAATCATTTGACGCAGTCTGATGTAATTCGCCTCATACATCTCCATGAGCGCAGCAAAGCTTTGTGGTGCCGGGCTATGGCAGGCTGGACAGATATCGGGTATTCGCATGTATTGATCCTAACATAAGACAAAGCGCATAAGATTAGAGATAATGATCCAAGACACCCCTAACACTAAGAAACTGTAATGAGCATAGAAAAAATATCTACACACCCATTCAAGGATCAGAAACCCGGAACATCAGGACTCAGGAAGAAAGTTAGTCACTTCAAAATAGAGCACTATCTCGAAAATTTTGTTCAGTCGATTTTCAACAGCATGGATCGAGTTGAAGGCAGCCAGCTGGCCCTCGGGGGCGATGGCCGTTATTACAACCGTGAGGCCATTCATACCATAATGCGCATGGCATCGGCCAATGGTGTTGCGCGACTGGTCATTGGTCAGGGCGGGATACTATCAACACCTGCGGCATCACATATCATTCGCAAATACAAACTGGATGGAGGCATTATCCTCTCTGCCAGTCACAACCCCGGGGGCCCCGAGGAGGACTTTGGCATCAAGTTCAATACGGCCAATGGTGGACCCGCACCGGAGAACGTGACCGAGCGCATTTACGAACACACGTTGAATATCAGCGAGTACTGGATTGCTGATGCCCAGCTCGTTGATATTGATCATCAGGGTAACTTTGATTTTGAAGGCCTGCAGGTTGAGATCATCGACCCGGTTGATGACTATGCCGAGCTTATGTCTCAGCTATTTGATTTTGACCTGATCCATCAACTATTTAATTCAGCCTCGTTTACTATGCGCTTTGATGCCATGCATGCCGTCACTGGTCCTTATGCCACACGAATACTGGAAGATATGCTGGGGGCCGAGCCTGGCACGGTCATCAATGGGACCCCCTTGCCCGACTTTGGCGGGGGACACCCCGACCCCAACCTGACCTATGCCAAAGAACTGGTAGATATCATGTATGCCACTCAGGGCCCTACATTTGGCGCGGCATCCGATGGTGATGGGGACCGCAATATGATCCTGGGCAAACGCTTTTTTGTGACACCCAGTGATAGCCTGGCCATTATGGCCGCTAACGCCCATCACATCCCCGGATACCGTCAGGGGATTTCAGGCGTGGCTCGCTCCATGCCCACGAGCCAGGCAGCCGACCGGGTCGCAGAACGACTGGGGGTCGAGTGTTATGAAACACCCACCGGCTGGAAATTCTTCGGTAATCTGCTGGATGCCCGTAAGGTCACCCTGTGCGGTGAAGAGAGCTTTGGCTCGGGTTCAGACCATATTCGCGAAAAAGACGGACTCTGGGCAGTACTGTTCTGGCTTAACATCCTGGCCAACAAACGTCGGTCCGTGGAAGACATCGTACGTGAACACTGGAGTCTGTTTGGGCGAAATTACTACACTCGATATGACTACGAGGGCATCAACAGTCAGGCGGCCGAAGAACTGATGGCGGGCATTGAGGAACAGCTCGACAGCCTGAAGGGCAAGACCCTGGGTGATTTCGAAGTCGCCTATGCCGATGATTTTTCCTATGAGGACCCTATTGATCAGAGCATCAGTGAGCATCAGGGCCTGCGCATTGGGTTCACCGATGGATCACGCATCATCTATCGCCTCTCGGGTACAGGTACCTCCGGCGCTACTTTACGTGTCTATATTGAACGTTTTGAACCTGACCCGGATAAGCATCACCTGGATACTCAGAAGGCCCTGGGGGAACTCATCAGTATCGCCAAGGTGATTGCAGATATTCAGGCTAAAACGGGCCGCGAAGAACCCACGGTGATTACCTGATCAGCCCAGGTTGGGGCGTTCCATGGTGCAGGTCACCCGGTTACGCCCCAGGTTCTTGGATTCATACAGGGCCTTGTCGGCACGACCCAGAATCGATTCGGGCGTGTCGGAGGGCTCATTGCAATCCACTCCAATCGAGACGGTTACCTTGCGAATGGGCTCTCCCGTATCGGTACGTTTGAGTGAACTCTTAGAAATCAGCTGACGAATACTCTCCGCCAGGCGATAGGCACCCGTGGGAGGCGTCTCTTCCAGGACGATACCAAATTCATCGCCACCAAAACGTGCGACCTGGTCACGGCCCTTGACCGAACGCCTGAGGATATCCGCCACAAAGCGTAATATTTTATCACCGATCAAATGACCATATTCATCGTTAATGGATTTGAAATTATCCACATCCACCATCATCAGGCAGACTGAACTCATTTCACCTGACGCATTTTCAAGGGCGCGCTCAAGCGCTTCATCAAAACTCTTACGATTACCCAGGCCAGTCAGGGCATCCTGGCTGGCCTGTATTCTCAGATCCTGCAGCTCGGCACGCAGCATTCCGATCTCTCGGGAGGTGGTATCAAGTTGCTGACTGAAACGCTCATTGGTTTTCATCATGTCCCGCGCCTCATCAAGCATATCCTTGACCATGCTTTTGAGCTCCAGGGCGGCATTTTCATCTTTGAGGTTTTCCAGATCCTGGGAATACTGGCCCAGCGATCCAGAGAACTTATCGACATCGACACCGGCATTACCTACCAGTCCAATCACGCTACTGAGCAATTCTCTGATTTCTTCACTAATCTGACGTAGCTGATCACTCTTGCCATGGAGTATATGGTCATGATGCAGCTTAGCGGCAAGCTCGGGGATGAGCACCTCTTTACCTTCGAGGACCTGATCGAGGATGTTTTTAAGCGGCTCATTCCCACCCAGGTAATATTCATACCAGAGTGCAAAATTGACAGGATTGGCAGGAAGCTGGAGTCGCGTCAGCGTGGGTAATACCAGCCTGGCTATCTCCGCTGATTTATCAATGCTCTCGTGATATTCCATCAGGATTTCCTGTGGTCCCTGAGTTGTTGTATTTCTTGCTTAAGCATTTTAGCAGAATCAAGCGTTTAGGAAAGCCCTTTAATTAAATACTTGATAAATATTCCCTAACATATGGTCAAACAACCCGGGCCTCGTAACCCTCTTCCTCGACGGCATGAATCAGGGCATCCCTATTGGCAGAGCCCTTAACTACGGCCCCCCCTGGTTCCAGCGTTACTTTCACCTGTTCCACACCCTCAACGGACATCAGTGCCTTTTCGACGGCCGCGGTGCAATGGCTACAGGTCATACCCTGAATAATTAAATTCACACTATTCATATATTTTTCATGCACTTAGTTATGATTTGAAACCCACTGGGGTATTTGCCTCAGACGTAAGCTATTCAACACGACGAAGATACTAGAAAAGCCCATCGCCGCGCCTGCCAACATGGGGTTCAATAATATCCCTGTAAAAGGATACAACACCCCAGCTGCAACCGGTATCAGGAGAATATTGTAAACAAATGCCCAAAATAAGTTACCTTTGATGGTACGTACGGTTTTGCGACTCGCCGTTAACGCCGTCAGTAAATGCCCCAGTTTACCACCTACCAGGACCACATCGGCCGATTCGACAGCTATATCGGTACCTGAACCCATGGCAATGCCGACATCCGCCTCCGCCAGGGCCGGAGCATCGTTGATACCATCCCCAACAAAAGAAACGACATGATTCTGCTTCATGTCAGCAACATAATGAGCCTTGTCAGCAGGCAGGACTTCGGATACCACATCCTCAATCCCCAGTTGCCTGGCCAGGCTTTCGGCGGTACTTCGGTTATCTCCGGTCAGCATCGTTACCTTGAACCCCGCCGCCAACAGGTCCGTAACAACCGCTCTGCTCTCTCTCCTGGGAGGATCGGCAATACCAATCAGGAGCATCAGGACGCCGTCATTAGCCACGTAGACAGGCGTCCACCCCTGGTCGGTCATAGCCTGAGTCTGAGATAGCCAGGTATCAATTTCCACCTGGTGGGCCTGCATCATCAAGCCGTTTCCGATCAGGATCTTGTGCCCCTCAACCTCGGCACTGACTCCTTTCCCAGGATGGGCCTCAAAGTCTTCGAATGTTGACAGCTTAAGTCCTCTATCGCTCGCCGCCTCGACGATAGCGCTGGCCAGAGGATGTTCACTCCCCTGCTCTACACTGGCAGCTAACCTCATGGCCTCTTCCTGGTCATCACCCTGAATCTCGATAACCTCTGGGCTACCCACCGTCAGCGTTCCTGTTTTATCAAAGATGATCTGCTCCGCGTGATTCAGACGCTCCAGGGCCTCTCCTTTTCGAAACAGGACACCCAGCTCTGCTGCCCTGCCCGTACCCACCATAATGGCCGCCGGGGTTGCAAGGCCCATGGCGCAGGGACAGGCAATAACGAGAACCGAGACCATGGCGATCAGGGCATGTGTCAATACCGGCTCAGGGCCAACGATCAACCAGGCAATCAGGGTCACCAGGGCGATACCTAAAACGACAGGCGTAAATACCAGAATCACTTTGTCAGCCAGGGACTGTATGGGCAGTTTGCCTGCCTGTGCCTGCTCCACCATGGCAATGATCTGAGACAGAATCGTCTGTTTACCGATACGAATCACCTCGACCTGCAGGTGACCATTTTGATTGAGGGTTCCTGCTGACAACTCATCACCGGGGCCTCTCAGGACGGGCAGGGGTTCACCCGTCAGCATCGACTCATCGATGTAACCTTCTCCCGCGACTACACGGCCATCGACTGGAATTCTGTCCCCCGGTTTAACGATCACACGATCATGCAGCACGATCTGAGATAGGGGCAGTACGACCTCCTCACCATCACGCATCACCAGGGCATCTCTGACCTGTAGACCCAGGAGTTTTTTAATGGCCGAGGATGCCTTTCCCTTCGCCCGTTCTTCCAGGTATTTACCCAGCAGAACGATACTGATCACGACTGCCGAAGACTCGAAAAAGACATGCCGAGCCGCCTCAGGAAATAAATCGGGCATAAACAGAACCAGGCTGCTGTACAACCAGGCCGCGCCGGTGCCGGTCATGACCAGGGAATTCATATCCGGAGAGAGATGACGGTAGGCAATCCAGCCCGTACGAAAAAAACGTCGTCCGGGAAAGGCTATGACCAGGCTGGTCAGTATGAACTGTACCCAGACCCAGAAACCTGTAAAAGGCGCTGTGCGTGTTAACCAGGCATCAATGCTGGCCACCATATCCGCACCCATGGAAAGAAACAGCACCGGTACACTCAGAGCAAAAGACAGGATGACGTTACGACGCAAAAGAGTGAGTGAGCGCGCCCTGGCTGCCTCCTCCTGATCCTGTTCCTTAGTCACCAGGCGAGGCTGATAACCCACATTGGATATCAGCTGCATCAGGCCTTCAACATCGATAGAGGCAGGCACATATCGGACCCAGGCCTTTTCAGTCGCCAGATTGACCGAGGCCTCGACGACAGCGGGATGCCTGTTTAAGGTACGCTCGACCCGCGCAGAACAATTGGCACAGGTCATGCCATCCACCGCAATTTCCACCTCGGCTACTCTGGGTATATAGCCCAGTGACTCGACAGCCTGGATCACATCCTGCACGGGTTGATCGGAATCCTTTACTTCCACCACGGCACGCTCAGAGGCCAGGTTGACCGAGGCATGCTCAACACCGGCAAGCTTCACCAGCCCCCTCTCGACTCTGGAGGCACAGGAGGCACAGGTCATACCATCGATACCCAGTTCAATATAATGCTTGCTCACGTCGCTTGTTCACTCTTATGAATAGCCCGTATTTTATACCCGTCTCGTGTAGTAGATCAGGAAATCATCGAATCGTTCATGCGCCTTGCCATCACTCAGAATCCATCATCCTGTGTCTGCTTCTGGTGCAATAATAGATACCGTTTAAGATGACGTGCCTCCCCGACATCCAGTACATCGGGACAAAGTACCAGCACTAGCGGCCTAC
>JANTGN010000145.1 GCA_024762895.1 Thiotrichales bacterium | reverse complement strand
ATACCGCTCATGCACATACTGCATATATTCTTCTTTATCCTTAAACTGCTCCGGCTCGATAGCATCGAAGACGTAATAATTCACCCGCCTATTCGAGGCGCTCAGATAATGCCAGATCTTCTGCGGCAGGGTCTCACCCTGCTTCCATTCGAACTGTTCCTGCATCTCGTACTCGAGAAAGACCGGCAGGATGGGTACACCGGTCTGCAGTGAGATCTCAAAGACGCCATGGCGAAAGGTCTCGAAGATACGCCGCCCCTTGCAGCCCCCCTCGGGATACAGGGCAACATTCCTTCCCCTGTTCAGGGAGGCAATGATTTCTTCAAAGGCCTGGCGCCGTGATTCCCGCTCCTCCCTCTTCACGAACAGGGTCCCCGCCGCCGCACTGATCCGCCCCACGATGGGCCAGTACCTGACCTCAACCTTGGCCAGGGAAAAGACATTGAATAATGCAGGTATCCCGATATCTTCAAAGGCAGAAGGGTGATTGGCAATGAGCAGGTAGCGTTCGGGTATGGGTCGTGCGTTTTTCTGATGCAGGTGCAGGCTGATATCCAGGGCCCTGACGAAGCTACGACTCCAGGCCCAGAACAGTCGGGGATAAAAACGATCTAGCAGTGTTTGGGGAAGAAAAGACAGGGCGTATAAAAACAGGGTAAAGATCACAAGATCGGTGATCAGAAGTGTTCGCTTGAGAATGAGCCCCAGATAATAAAACACACCTACCCCCTTTATTTGGAGTATAGCGTGCCGGTCGAACGGGAGTTATGGGTGATTCAGGAAACCTGAGCCGTGGGTTGCTCTCCCTGACGAATCATTTCCATTAACTGAAGTACGGAACAGACATAATGCCCAAAGGCAAATTTCTGCTCCTGCTTCACATAACCATCCCTGAATGACTTAAATCCCTCTTTCGTCAGTACATAGGTGCCATTCGTGGAACCCAGGTCAGCCAGGTGTATGAGGTCATCCATAACGATCAGCTCGGCATGACGGCCGCTGACAGTCGCATCTGACAGCTGAATGTCACAACTACGGCTACGGCCTACGATATAAGTACGGCTCTCCATGATCCTACCCCTTACTGCAAAAACACTGCTTTGAATTCAAAGTTAGCCGATATTAACGCATAAATCTCACAATAAATGCAAAATCTGTGACGCGGAACACGGCCGATATATTCTAAAACACTAATTTATGTACTTTAGTACAGGCTCTGGCGTTTGGCAGCACTTGGAGTTGATGAACTATGGATTACTCGGTGCGGCCTCTTCGTAGGTTACCGGAGGAACGACCTCCAGCACCTGGCTGGCCAGCACGCGTCCATATCCATCCACAACCTCCACCTGCCATGGGCCGGTCCAGTCCGGCATCAGGTTTTTACTGGAATGAACACGCCAGCGGGGACCACCGACCTGGAACACGACTTCCGCCATGACCTCGTTCTGATAGATCCATCGATGCCAGATCTCCTGCCCCTCAAATCCCATGAGTTCTGTAAAGAAAATCATCCGAGCCTGGTTGGCATCGGTTTCTTGTAGCTCATCGACCGGTTCACGCCCTTCGATAGCGGAGGTGAATACGGCACGTTCCACGGTTCCGCTGATCGGAGGGGGCTCGGAAGCGGTGACGGACGCTTCGGCCTGAGGCTCTTTGGCCATGGCCTCTGCTTCAGCCGCTGTCGGCAGGGTCTCTATCGATTCCGCATCCAGCTCGGCCACCAGCAGGTTCATTCGCAGGGTCGTTTTATCCAGGCTTAGTCTTGCCGAATCAACGGCCTGGCGCAGGTTTTCTCGGCCCGAGGAATCGGCCAGCAGGGGTTGAACCAGCATCAGGGCAAGCAGCCCTGTCGATATCCTGTCCATCATATTCACCGAACCTCTACGCCTGTTGCTTGAGTGGCACAAGGCTAAGCCATTAAGGCCAGGGGTATTGTGAGACGATTAACAGAATGAATGTGATGAAGCCATAAAGAGAACCATCAGTGGTATTGGCGCAGGATCAGGGTATCTCCACGCTGGGTAAATTCCAGATGTTTAAGAAAACTCATACCCAGCAAGACCGAACTACCCGACATGCCCGGGTTGATGCTGGCACGCACACCCTCAAGCTCAATATCACCCAGTCGTACCTGGTCCAGCTTGGTCATATGGCCATTGACGCTGCCATTGGCAGTCTGAAACCGGGCACGCGCCCCTTTCTCCAGACCCAGCCTGTTAGCAAGCCCCTCAGGCACCGAGACGTCCGTGGCACCGGTATCCAGCAGGAACTCGACCGGCTCATTATTGATGGCACCGGTCACCACGTAGTGGCCGTAACGGTTTCTCTTTAAAAGGACCTCACTGATGGCCTCATTGCGCAGGGACTGAGGACTGGCATTGGGATTACGCTGGGCCTCCAACAGATTATTAAACACCATAGTGAGTAGACCCAGAACCAGGATCCACATAACGACCCACATGCCTTTTCCCATACGTTGAGTATCCATCGGTTACCTGCCCACAATAAAAATTAACCCCATACAAAAAACTGGTGAAAGGGGTCTGCATTCCAGACTTTGCCTGGCATCACCTGTAAGCGCTATACCACCTACTGGCTATATTAAAAATACCTAAGGCTATAGATTAACAATTATGTCGATGGTTCGATTGAGACTGGCTAGCCTCGTTGGACTTGGATACACTCATACTACTCAAGGAACCAGAACATGCCCAAAACCATTCTACTGACCCTTTGCCTGATGATGAGTGGACTCACTGCCTGCAACGGCGGCAGCAATGAGACCTCGAGCGACCAGCATGATGACCTCCTCAACAGCCAGCGTGCGCCTCTGGACAAGGCCTACGAGGTCGAACAAATGATGCAGGACCGGCAAAGGCAGCTAGATCAGCGAATCCAGGACCAGACCCTGTAACTCGGTATGACCTCCCCCACCATTCTTCAGGTTGAAGATTTACACAAGTCCTTTGGGCAGGTGCATGCCGTGCGCGGTATCAATTTTGAGGTACCCAAAGGCATCTGCCTGGGCCTGCTTGGCCATAATGGGGCGGGCAAAACAACCACGGTCGAAATGCTCGAAGGTATAACCGAAGCCGATTCGGGCTCCATTTTGTATAAAGGCGAGCAACTGGGAAAACGCCTGCGTAATGAGGCGGGCATCATGTTCCAGCATACCGCCCTGCAGGAATTCATCACGGTGCGCGAGACCCTGCAGATGTTTGCACGACTCTACCCCGAATCGATGCCTATGGAAGACCTGATCAGGAACTTTCGTCTTGAGGAACTCCTGGGCCGTGAGACGAAACGACTTTCCGGTGGACAACGCCAGCGCCTGTTGCTGGCGATCGCGCTCATCAATAACCCCGATATCGTGTTTCTTGATGAACCCACCACGGGCCTGGACCCGCATGCGCGACGTGATTTCTGGTCGCTGATCGAGAAGATCAAACAACAGGGCAAGACCATCCTGCTGACGACACATTACATGGAAGAGGCCTATGCCCTGTGCGATCAGATCATTATCATGGACACGGGCAAAATCATTGCCCGCGGCACCCCGAATGACCTGCTCAGGCAGCACTTCAACGATGTGGTCATGACCCTGCCCTGGGTACAGGTGCCAGAGGCATTACAACAACAGCCCAATATCTACCGAAACCGTGAAATGGCCGAGATCCTGACCAGCAATGTCGATGAGGTCATACGCATGCTGCAAACGGCCGATGTTCCGCTTGCGGACCTGCGAGTTCGAGAGCGCACCCTGGAAGACCTGTTCCTGACCCTGACAAGGAATCATGCCGCATGAAGCTGCGTCATCTTCAGGCCGTGTTTATTGCCCGCAACCGTGAATTCTGGCGCGACCGGGCCGCCCTCGCCTGGAACATACTCTTTCCCGTGTTACTGATTGCCGGCTTCGCCTATGGTTTCTCCGACAACCCCAATCCCGACAAGGTGGGCCTGTATGGTGCGCCACAATCCCGCATCAGTTTTCTCGAAAGCCCCTATATCCAGGTCATCCCGACAACAGATCTGGAACAGTCCATCACCAAGATAGAACGCCACCAACTGGATCTGCTGATCGATGCCAGTACCGAGACCTACTGGGTCAACGAGGACTCCAGTAAAGGCTACTTTCTTGAACACGCGCTCAATGGGCTGGACCCGGGGCGCTTCTCCCGCCAACCGGTGACGGGGCAGGAAATTCGCTATATCGACTGGGTCATTCCGGGCATCCTGGGCATGAACATCATGTTCAGCGCCCTGTTCGGGATCGGCTATGTCATTGTTCGCTACCGTAAGAACGGTGTCCTGAAAAGACTCAAGGCCACCCCCCTGAGCGCCCTGGAGTTTCTGATGGCACAGCTCGGCTCACGTCTATGGCTGATCCTGGTGGTGAATGCTGCGGTCTTCATCGGTGGTAATTTTTTCGTCGATTTTCGAATGTATGGTTCCTACCTGGACCTTTTACTGGTCTTTACCCTGGGTGCCATGAGCCTGATCAGCATGGGACTGATGGTCGCCGCCCGCACCTCCAGTGAGGAACTGGCGGGTGGACTGCTCAACCTGATTAGCTGGCCCATGATGTTCCTGTCCGGGGTCTGGTTTTCGCTGGAGGGCCTGCACCCCTGGGTGCAGAAGATCAGTCAGATATTCCCCCTGACGCATACGATTAACGCGGCCCGTTCCATTATGATCGACGGCGCCTCGCTGCTCCAGCTCATGCCTGAACTAATCACCCTGCTCCTGATGACCAGTCTGTTCCTGTTCATTGGCTCACTGAGTTTTCGCTGGGAATAAATCGATTACCATGGCAAGAGACAAGATGCTGACTATCCATGCCTCTACCGAACAGCTTCTGGAGCTGATAGCGGTGCTGGGCCGTTATGCCGAAGCAGCCTGGCCTCAGGGTGGCTCGGAATGCGCACAGGCATCCCGAGAGGCCCTGATGACGACGGCCGCGAACATGAAGGAACAACTCAGCGATCACCCGGAGCAGGTCGTATTGAGTCGTCGGCAGCGTTCGACCTTTCGTGCCGCTCTGGAATATCATGCGCAACTACCTGAATATCAGGACCATCAGGCAATCTATCAGAACCTGTTAAATCAACTGACACATACAAGGTAATCGACCATGCGCCTTCCCGGAAGACTACGCTCGGTACTGGATCAACTGATCAATGTGGCAACGGAACTTCATGCCGAGACGTCGGATTTTTTAAATGAGGCCGATGACCAGCAACAATGGTACAACCGCGGATATGCCAATGGCGTTGTCCATGCCCTGGAGGATCTTGGTTATACCGAATTCCTGGCTCAGAAATGCCCGCGCGACCCGGACGACATCATCAAGGATCATCGAATGATGCCCTGGGGGCAGGCCTACCAGCATGGGTTTGAGATGGGGGACAAGGAAACCCGGGAGGTTATTGGCCCTCTCCCGGCCCCATAATTTCGTAATGGATCAGGTGTTCCTGGTCTTCCGAGGCCGGGGCACCGGGACATAAAAAACCCTTGCCCCGCAAACCCAGACGTTCCTGCTTGATCAGCACCTCTCGCCCATCGTAGGGCTTGATAAAGGTACCATTACGGCTCATATCCTCCAGTACAAAATTCCCCCCCTGGTTCTTGATCATAAAATGGTGCCGGGAGACATGCTTGGCCATGACCTTGATCTGACAATCCTTGGCCCGGCCAACTATGAAGGGGGAACTGGTCGCCTCGATGGTGAAATCCTTGCCCTGATAGGTTAGTTGCAGGCGTGGTGATCGATCAAACAGTTTTTTGATTCGTTTACGTAAGGACTTCCCTACCCCCTTCTTCGAAGACGCCTCTCTTTCCCTGGCCTCTTGTTCCAGTTTTTCTCTTAACTGTTGCCGGATCTCCAGGGATACACTATTTCGTAAAAAACCCTTTGACTCACGCAGCAGATAATGCCCCATGGAGTCCAGAAATTCTCCATCGATCTGTTCAGGGTTAACGTGATGAATCAGTACACCCGGATATTCGAAATTACGAATACGCAGCTGAATCGACTCAAATTTATCATCAGGCAGAAAGTCCACGCGGATGGGGATATTACCCTGCAGGGTCAGCACGACATAGCTCTTGCCATCGGGCTTTTTCATCTTACGCACGGAGTGTATGGCGAGGCCTGCCGACTTGAGCTCCTGTATGATGTGTTCGGCCCGGGTCTCGTTATCGATCTCGAAACTCGTGGACTGGTCGCTATACAGGCTAAACATCAGATGTACCGGGGGCAGCATCTCATGCTGACCGCGAACCACGCTATACCCCCCCTGAACCAGACCAGGCATCATGCCCAGCTTGGGTATCTCGTAATCCAGTGGTTCACTTTCTCCAATCTCATTCAGAGAATCGGTGAAGGTCTTCAGCCAGGACTCGATTTCATCAAACAGGGGAACAAGGGACTCTAACTTGCCCGTCTCCTGTTGCTCCGCTTTACGCGCCTGCTCCGCCGTTAGCCGTTGTTTTTCTTCGGCCTGTTTTTTTAGTTCATCTAGTAGGCTCATAATATGGGATCATAGCAAACCGTGACATAAACTCTAAGCATAAACTATGATCCGTGAAAACACCCTACTTATGAGGAGCTGGTCATGACCGCCGAATCCGGCGCCGGGCACTGGAAGCAAAAATATTTTGACAGCCTTGAGGAACTCGAGGCCAAGGAACGCGACTGGAATCAGCTTGAGTCCCTGTTACGTCAGATGGTTTCTCGCCTGACCCTGGCCGCAGACCCCGCTGAGAAACAACTTGTAAAACTGCTCGA